>CAZRNW010000594.1:1464-2572 GCA_964601535.1 uncultured Flavobacteriaceae bacterium | reverse complement strand
ATGAAATTCAGGAGGTATACCGTTTACAGGGTCAAAAATTGAACGATAAACATTTCGAAACCATCGTGCGTCAGATGATGCGTAAAGTCGAGATTGTTGATCCGGGCGATACTGTATTCTTAGAACAACAAATTGTAAACAAAGTTGATTTCATGACTGAAAACGATAATGTTTATGGTAAGAAAATCGTAATGGATCCGGGTGATTCAGCTGAATTAAAACGCGGACAAGTTATAACTGCACGTAAATTGCGCGATGAGAATTCTGTGTTAAAACGTAAGGATATGAAAATTGTTGAGGCGCGTGATGCGGTTCCGGCAACGGCAAATCCTATCTTACAGGGTATCACACGCGCATCGTTACAAACTCACAGTTGGATTTCTGCAGCATCGTTCCAGGAGACAACTAAAGTGTTAAACGAAGCAGCTGTAAACGGTAAAGTTGATACTTTATTAGGCTTGAAAGAAAACGTTATCGTTGGTCACTTAATTCCTGCAGGTACCGGTCTTCGTCAATACGAAAAACTGGTTGTCGGAAGCAAGGAAGAATACGAGCGCTTAATGGCAAGTAAAGAAGAAATCGAAGAAGAAGCGTAATGATAAATTCTAAATAATAAAAAACCCCGACTGAAAAGCCGGGGTTTTTTTATTTTCAATAATCATTTAAAGAAACAAGAGTCATTCTGACGCATGTCAGAATCTCGAATTTTGTTTTAGCAAAATTCGTCATACACCATTTTCAAATGGTCTGCAATCATTGCAGCTGTGCGGCCTTCAATGTTGTGTCTTTCTACCATATGAACTAGCTCGCCGTTTTTAAATAATGCAATAGCAGGAGATGATGGCGGGTAAGGTGAAAAATGTTTTCTTGCCTGAGCAACAGCTTCTGTATCGAAGCCTGCAAAAACTGTAGTTAATTTACTTGGTTTTTTTGTATGACTAAGGCTGAGTTTAATTCCGGGACGGGCAGCACCTGCCGCACAACCACAAACCGAATTCACTACAACTAATACAGTTCCTTCTTGTTTTATGGCTTTTTCAACAGCATCTGATGTTGTTAAGTCTTCAAAACCCGAACTTACAAGTTCAGCTTTCATTGGTTTTACGAG
>CAZRNW010000594.1:0-1454 GCA_964601535.1 uncultured Flavobacteriaceae bacterium | reverse complement strand
GTTTAGACAACAAATTTACTAAGTTTTATGGCGTTCTTGCGAATAATTAATGTTATAATACTCAATTAGTTGACTGTTAATAACTTGTTCAAATCCTCCAAAACCCCGGATAAACAAAAAAATATTCATTTTTTTTGAGTGAGGCTATGAATGAAATGAGTAAGGAAAAGGGGCTAGCCATTTGTATTTCGTATTTTAGGAATAATTAAATCAATCCCTGATGCAAAAATTATTTACAAAAAATTACAGATTCCTTTTTCTGTTGATTTTTATTTTAAGATTACCTTTTTCTTCCAATGCATGCTCACCTCTCCAGGTTCCAACTTTGGTGAGTCAAAGTATTGTTGGTTGTAATTTAGTTCTTAATTGGCAGTCAACAACAATTTATTGGTGTCCCGATAATATTGATGTTGAAATTACCTGTAATGGAGTTCCTTTTTCTGGTTCAGCCGCTTACACTTATACATCCGCAACTGTAACAGGCGCTTCTAATCCTTATACTTATCCTGCAATGAATATTCCAATTTGCAGTTTATGTCCCGGAACAGTTTATCAATTCCGCGCACGCGAAAGAAATAATTCAGGTTTCGCTACCAGTTTATGGACTGCAACTTTTAGTTTCACTACACCCGGAGTTCCTGTCGCTCCAACTCTTACTCTGAATGCAAGTCCTGGTTCAATTTGTCTACCGGGAAATTCACAGTTAACTGCAAATGCTACGGGATGCGGACCTGGTCCAAAAACTTATTCATGGTCACCTGCAACAGGTTTAAGTTGTACAACATGTTCGAATCCTATTGCTTCTCCGGCGGTAACAACTACCTATACCTGTACAGTTACCGGTGGACAATTAGGATGTTGGGCAATTACAAGAACTATTAGTGTTGTAGTTGCTTCTTCACCACCTGTTGTCGGTGTAGCAAATGCTGTTCCTGCATCTATTTGTCCTGGACAAACATCAACAATAACATCTACTTCTTATACCGGTACTTTGCAATGGCAGTCCGCACCAACTACTGCAGGTCCGTGGACAAATATTCCCGGCGCTACAACGGGTACTTATATTGCGGCTGGACTTACATCGAGTACTTGTTATCATGCAGTGGTAACAGGTTGTGCCTCTACATTAACTACAAATAATGTTTGTGTAACCGTTAATCCAAATCCAACTGTAACTGTGAATTCGCCCGCAATTTGTTTTGGACAAACTGCGGCACTCACTGCAAATGGTGCAACAACTTATACTTGGTCAGCAGGTGCTGTACCAACTGGTGTAAACACAGCGAATGCTTCTCCTGTCGTCACAACAAATTATACAGTCACCGGTGCAACTGCAGGTTGTACGGGTACCGCTGTGGCAACAGTTTCAGTAAATCCATCTCCCTCTGGCACTGCCACGCCGAGCAACGCCACATGCGGATTTAACAATGGGATTATTTATATAGCCAATACGA
>CAZRNW010000593.1:0-2574 GCA_964601535.1 uncultured Flavobacteriaceae bacterium | reverse complement strand
CAGTAGCTTCTTTTGTTTTACCTGATTTTTTCAGACAAAGGGCAGAATAAAATTCAGCTTCCTGTAAAAAAATATTTAATTCGTTGTTTTTAGCAATTTCCAAATAAGTTGAGGCTTTACCGTAATTTCTGGTATAGAAATAACTCATTCCTAAATAGAATTGTGCATTCAAATCATCTTTATTATATCCTTTCAGTAAATCCAGTAATTCAATACTTGCGGTGTATTGTTTTTTATGAAAGAAACTCATCGCATCTTTAATAATTTCATGGGCATAATAATCGCGGTCTTCCAGTTTTTTGTTTAGGTTGTTGACTTCTTCTTTATTTGAAAACTGAGGCGGAGTTCCGTTTTCCCTTATATCAATGCCTGTTGAGTTTTTAAAATAATAGCCTTTGTAATTCGCAATTTTTAAATCGTGAATGTAAATAACAGACGTATTCGGAATATAATTAAACATATCTTCCTGAACGGTTTCCGTTGTTGGTTTTACATCAATGGCGTTTATATCTTTTATATCGATATTTTCCATTGGCGAAGATAAATTCAGTTGTTCGGCTGATTCGCTGGCGTGGAAATGTTCTTTTTGTACTGCGGCAGTTGTTTCCCTATTTGTTTCTGTAGTTTCTTTTGTTTCTGTGGTTTCTGTTGTTTTTTGTTCGGTGGGAATTAAATTTAAATTCTCAGCATGCGCATCGTGGGTTTGAATTTCTTCATAATATACAAAAAGGGCAGAACAACCAATAAAAATCCCGATAGCCAGTGCAGCCATTGTATTTAAATTAAACCCAAATGAATTTCCGGAAACTTTTTTATCAATGCGCTTGTTTAATTCTGCGATGTCTTCTTCACTGATGGCATTCGCTTCCAATGCAAACGACGATAAATAATTTAATTCATTTTCATGAAAGGCCTCCTGCAGCTTTCTCTTCTCCGTTTCGGGGAGATTTTTGTATTCTTTATTTATATCAATCATGACGCGGGGTATTTAATTGTTCAATCAGTAATTTCAAATTTCTTTTTCCGTTCTGTATATAACTTTTTACTTCGTTCAATTCGTAGTGGGTTAATTCGCTTATTTGCTGGTAGCTTAAATTTTTCAGATAAAACAACTCAATGCATTTACGCTGGGCTTCTTTCAGCTTAGGTAAACACTCCTGCAAATTCTGAAGCATTTTTTCATCGTTTACGCTTTCAATTTTTAATTCTGTTTCGTAAGTACTGTCCTTAAATTCGTAATCGTAATAGCCTTTTGTGTTTTTTAATACGGAGTTCTTTTTTCTTATCGCCGAAATACAATGGTTCCTTACCACAAAACCCAGCCAGGCTTTAAAATTTTTAATATCGTTTTGTTTCAGTTCCACCATCAGCTTCTCAAAAATATTCATCACTTCATCTTTGGCCTCATCCTTATCCTGCAGGTAAAATAAACAAGTCCCGTAGATGGTTTGCACATGGTTTTTGAATAAATCGGCAAATAAGTTTTTATTCCCGCTTTCCCTGTAGGCAGAAACCAATTCTTCATCGGTCTTATTTGTTTTCTTATTAAAGAGCCACATATCCTAATGTTAAGACGCAGGGGATTGAATATTCCATAAAAGTATTTTTTTAGTCTTTTTTATGGAAACGGTCCATTATTCCGCCTTATAGTCAAACACTAATTAAAACATAATATCTGAAATCATGAAAACAATTAAGACATTATTGATACTGGCACTGATAAGTGCGGTACAATTCACAAAAGCTCAAAGCTTCGGGGAAATCCGCGGTTTAATTAAAGACGATGAGCTGAAACCTGTTATAGGAGCAGTAGTTAAAATTACCCAGGGCGGTTATTTGATAGGCGGTACCACCACCGATGGCGAAGGAAAATACGTTTACAAACCATTAAACGCAGGGGAATATGAAATTCTGGTTACAAGTATGGAGCATACAACCGTACGCAAAACAAAAATACCGGTTGACCCGAACGAGGCAACCTATGTCGACATAAAAATGACGGCAAATACATTAGGTGTGGTAGTAATTGAAACAGAATTTGAAAAACCATTGGTAGATCCCACAATGATTGATATTATTAGTATAAATGCTGAAGACTGGAATAACTCTGTAAACCGGACAGAAGGTGTGGTGGAAGCAATTAATACTTATTATTCAGGTTCTACGCAGGATAGTCAGGGTGAATGGCATTTGCATGGTGCAAGGGCAGGGGCTACTGAGTACATTGTAGATGGTGTGAGAGTAACAGAAATGAACGGTTTGCCGAATGCATCTATTGAAAATGTGAGCATGATTAGCGGTGGTATTCCTGCCATGTATGGCGATTTAACCAGCGGTGTGATTGTGGTTACAACTAAAGATTATTTCAGCATGATGCGCCATAAAAACGTTATGGAAACACGGTATAAAGAAAAACATGAATTTAGAAACAAACAAAAAGCCGAAAAACAAGAGGATGAAAACCGCAAAAAAGAAATAGAGCAGGAGAAAGCGAAGGATAAAGAAGGGAAGTAGTTTATAACCACATTAAATAAAAAAGCCATCCGCTTCAGCGGATGGCTTTTGTTAGTATAA
>CAZRNW010000592.1:0-2576 GCA_964601535.1 uncultured Flavobacteriaceae bacterium | reverse complement strand
GAATTAAAACCTATTGAACAGGAACCTTTAACACCGGAGGTTCCAACTCTTACAGAAGAACAAAAAGAAGAACGATTAACCGATATGGCTATTCAAACTTTTTTTCAAGCAGATAAAATGTTAAAGAAAACGACATTAAGTCGCGGCTCTGTAATCAGAGCCATTCGAGCTGCACTGCATGAAGATTTAACTGTAATTTCTTCTCAATTAAAATTATTAAATGATCAAGAAAAAATGCTAGCAATAGCATTATATGAAATGCTAACGGCTCGCACTCTAATGCAGGCCAAACTCATTAAAACTAAAAATGAAAAAGGAGATAAAAATGAGCAAAGCAACGAAAGCGAAGTGGGCTGAACTAGGAACTATCCGTGTTCGCACTAATAAAGAAGGTAAAAAAGTTAGTTACATGGTTCTTAATAAGAATGTAGCTTTAACAGTTGATGGCGAAAGTGTAGATCTTGGTGAATATCGCACTGTATCGTTTGTTGATCCAATGTCTGGTCTTGACAGTCTTTTAGAAGGCGGTCATATTGATCAGGAAGAATATGACAAACGTGTTGCCTTTAATGAAGAAAAAGGCATTAAATATCGCGCTACTATCCCTCCCAAAAGCGCAGAATAATCCGCCAGCGCGTGACGGATTTTATTGAAGTATCGGTTCAATGAGTTGAGGCGCTAGATCTAAGCTAGCGCCTTCTAATATAGTTTGGGAGCTATATGGAGTATAGACGTGTAAGTCGAGACTACTGGGATTATACTTTATATCCAAAATCAGTAGATGTTTATGAAATTATAAATAAATTTGGTTCTGAAAAAGAATATTATTATTCTATTTATTCCTATGATGAAACTCATTATAGAAAACATATTGATGGTTTAAAAAAATTATGTGAACGTTATAAAGTTAGATTTGATGAATCTAATCTTATTAATCTCGTTTCAAATATCCGACAAAAAATAAAAAATGAAGTAAAACAAGGTAAAATTACCGAAGTTGAATCAAAACTTTTAACAAAAGAATTTTCTGTTGCAGGAATAGAAGATGTTAAAACAAATAAACTTGTTTTTGATTTTGATAAAGAAGATGATATCGAAGCTGCACGTAAAGATACAGTAGAATTATATTCTAGACTTATTAGTAATGGAATACTTCCCGAAGCAATTCAAATATCATTTTCAGGAAATAAAGGATTTTCAATTGAAGTTGAGACTGACACATATCTAGCTCGTCCCGAATTTGAAAATATCGTAACTAATCTTACAAAAGAATTGGAAACATTTGATTCATCAGTAAAAGATCAACAAAGATTATTTCGTATTCCAATGACAAAAAATAAGAAGACGGGACTATACAAGATTCCTCTTAGAATTGGCGAACTCCATGATTTAGATATTAAGACAATCAAAGAAGATGCAGAATCTGATAACGTTAAAGATAATAAAAATCATTATGCTGAATTGATGGCAACTTGGACTCCAATTAAACTTCCAAAAAATATTCAAGATTTAAAAGATAGTGCAGGAATAGAAGATAAAATATTAGAAGAAACTGAACTTTTTTCTGATTTTGATATGACACGTCGTCCCGCTTGGCTCAGTCCTACTAAATTTGCACTACAAGAAGGCTTTTTTGAAAAGGGACAAAGAAATACAGCATTGATGATCCTTGCTGCTACCTATAAAGCTAATGGATTTCCTGAACGTGTTGCTTACGGCATGTTAAAAGCAGTAGCGGACTTACAAAGTAAGCGAACTGGTATGGATAAATTTCCAAAAGATGAGATTTGGAATAATATCATTCAAATAGTATATGGACCAACTTGGAGAGGCGGAACGTACTCGGAAAAAGAGACTGAGTTGCTAAAAGAAACAGCAACGAGATTTGGAATTAATGAAGCCGGAGAAACAACAAGAACTCTTGTTGATATTGGAACATCACTTGGTCGTTTCATTGAATATGCGAAAAACTTTAGTAAAAATAAGATTACATTTGGTCTTGATAGTTTAGATGATAAAGTTGTTATTACAACAGGAATGGCAGTCGGCGTTTTAGGGTCCCCGGGGTCAGGTAAAACTAGTCTTGCGATTAATTTTATGAAAAATCTTTCAAAAAGGGGCGAAAGAGTTCTTTTTGAATGTTTAGATATGACTGAAAGTTTTATTATAGCTCGTATGCTCCAAGGATATACAAGGTATTCTTTTCAAACTATTTTAGATAAGATTGAAAAAGGAGAGATTGATGAATCTCTTCAAGAAGCAATGGATTTGTTAAAAGAAGAGTATAAGAACATGCATATAAATTACAAAAGCGGGACTACAATAGAAGACATTGATAATGATATAAAAACTCATTATAGAATGTTTGGTGAATATCCTAGACTTGTTGTTGTAGATTATTTAGAGAAAATCCGTGGACCATTTAATGATAATCCAGTCGCCAATGTTGGATATATAGCTAGTCGCCTTACAGATTTAGCTCGCGAATATAATTTATGTATGCTTATGGTCCTCCAGCCCCAAAAGTCTGCAGGTGATGCGAGAGAGCCTTTGTTATCTATGCGAAAAGTTAAAGG
>CAZRNW010000591.1:0-2577 GCA_964601535.1 uncultured Flavobacteriaceae bacterium | reverse complement strand
ATCTGACATGGAAAGGCCATTACGAACAGGTAGATGACATTCTGGTTATCGGTATTAAGGTATAATTAACATGCTTTAGCCATTTTGTTTATAACAAATAGCTGTCATTATAAGCTTAGCAAAGGATAAGTTTGTCAGTAACCCCGTTTTAATTACCTTTGTCTACAGTTTTTTATAAACTGTATGTCTAAAAGCACCAAATACATTTTTGTTACCGGAGGGGTAACATCGTCACTCGGAAAAGGAATCATCTCAGCATCTTTAGCGAAATTACTTCAGGCCCGCGGTTATACTGTAACTATACAAAAGCTTGACCCCTATATTAACGTTGACCCGGGAACTTTAAATCCTTATGAGCATGGTGAATGCTACGTGACTGATGATGGCGCAGAAACAGATTTAGATCTTGGACACTATGAGCGCTTTCTGAACGTAAAAACATCACAAGCCAATAACGTAACAACCGGACGTATTTACCAATCAGTTATTGAAAAGGAGAGAAAGGGAGAGTATTTAGGGAAAACAGTACAGGTCATTCCGCATATTACCGACGAAATTAAAAACAGAGTACGTTTATTAGGCAAAACCGGTCAGTACGAATTTGTAATCACAGAAATTGGCGGTACAGTTGGTGACATTGAATCCTTACCATACATTGAGGCAGTAAGGCAGTTAAAATGGGAATTAGGTCATAATTGCACCGTTATTCACTTAACGCTTTTACCATATCTTTCAACATCAGGTGAACTAAAAACAAAACCTACGCAGCACTCCGTAAAATTATTGTTAGAGTACGGTGTGCAACCTGATATTTTAGTTTGTCGCGCCGAACATGCTATAAATAACGACATCCGTAAAAAAATCGCATTATTCTGTAACGTTGAAAAAGATGCGGTTATTGAAGCTTTGGATGCATCAACAATTTACGAAGTTCCTGTTTTTATGGAAAAGGAGAAGTTGGATGTGATTGTATTGAAAAAATTGGGAATTACTGCAGAAGGTGTTCCTCAATTACAAAAATGGAAAGAGTTTCTTGATAAATTCCATAACCCGAAAAAAGAAGTCAATATTGGTTTGATTGGCAAATACGTTGAATTAAAAGATTCTTATAAATCAATTGCAGAAGCATTTATTCATGCAGGGGCGGTAAACGATTGCAAAGTAAAATTGCATTGGATTCACAGCGAAAGTTTAACAGCCGAAAATGTAAAAGAAAAATTAAAAGGTTTAAAAGGTATTTTGGTTGCCCCCGGATTTGGTAACCGCGGTATTGAAGGAAAAATTGAAGCCATTAAATTCGCCCGTGAAAGCAAAATTCCGTTTTTCGGAATATGTTTAGGTATGCAATGTGCCGTAATTGAATTTGCCCGTAATGTTTTAGGTTTAAAAGATGCACACAGCCGCGAAATGAATCCCGCAACTTCTAATCCTGTTATTGATTTACTCGAAGCGCAAAAAAATATTTCACACATGGGAGGTACCATGCGTTTGGGTGCTTATCCTTGCAGACTTGAAGAAAACACGCTTGCATTTTCGATTTACGAAAAAAAGGAAACAACCGAACGTCACCGGCACCGTTATGAATTTAATAACGAATACCTCACTAAATTTAAAGACGCAGGGATGAAATTATCAGGTATTAACCCTGAAGCCGGACTGGTTGAAATTATCGAATTAAATAATCATCCTTTCTTTATTGGTGTTCAATTCCATCCTGAATATAAAAGTACAGTGGAAAAACCGCATCCTTTATTTGTAGCTTTTGTAAAAGCAGCTATTGCTTAATAATGAAGTTAAAACCTGTAGGATATTTTAGTAAGGCACACGGACTAAAAGGTCATTTGATTTTATTTACTGAATTAGAGTTCAAAAAAAAACCGGAAGTATTATTTATTGAACAGAACGGTTCGCAGGCGCCTTATTTTATTGAAGAATTTAAAGCTTATGATAAAGGATTTTTAGTTAAGCTGGAAGCCATTAACGATATTAATTCGGCAACAGTATTAAAAAGCAAGCCTGTTTTAGCTGAGGAAAAATACCTGATGAAAGAGGTGGAATTCGAATTTCTGAATTTTACTTTGATTGATGAGCTAAAAGGTGAAGTAGGGCAGATTGAGGGTTTAGATGGGAATGAAGCGAACCCGCTTTTAAGGGTTATTTCCGGTGAAAAAGAGATTTTATTACCCTTTAGTGAGGAATTCATTATTAAAGCCGTTAAAGCCAAAAAACAGCTATTTTATAAGGCTCCGGAAGGATTAATTGATATGTATTTAGAGAGCTAAAAAGGCTCAAAAAGGCCATTTCGGCTTTTCCTGATTCAAAAAAATAAATATCTTTGCCCTCCACTAAATCAGGTGAGGTGCCTGAGTGGCCGAAAGGACATGTTTGCTAAACATGCGTACGGGAAACTGTACCGAGGGTTCGAATCCCTCCCTCACCGCAAATAAATACAAAAAGGCGCCTTTGGCGCTTTTTTAATTTTACAGAACGTTGAAAGCTTGCTTTCATAAGTGGAGGAAAATTAAAAAACGAGTCCGCAGGACCGCTTTTTGTATTATGACTTTGGTTGAAAACGGG
>CAZRNW010000590.1:0-2578 GCA_964601535.1 uncultured Flavobacteriaceae bacterium | reverse complement strand
ATATCAAAACGGTCCTGAGCCTTTACAACAGTAAAGAACGAAAACAGCAAGAGTATGTATATTATTTTAGTTTTCATTTATTAAATAAGGATAAATTTCTTCCAGACTTGTTTCCCCTGCGGCAAATACGCCTAATGCATTTTCAGCTAATTTACTTATTTTATTCAATTTACAATATTCATCAATACTTGTAGCGTTATGCTTTATTTCTTCAGTTAACTCTCTGGTAATATTTATAACCTCGTAAATAGCTTTACGTCCCTTATAACCAGTAAAATGGCAATTATTACAGCCTTTCGGGACGCAATATTCGCTTAAGGAAATATTTTTATAAGAAGGAGGTAATTCGTTCTTATCCAGAATTTGTTTGGTTTTGCAGTGGGGACATAAAGTTCTTATTAAACGCTGGGCCACCGAAAGATTAATTGTCCCTGCCAAGAGGTAACCCGGCACACCCATATCAATTAAGCGTGAAATAGTTCCCCATGCTGAATTGGTGTGAATGGTTGACAAAACCAAATGCCCTGTTAATGCAGCACGTATTGCCATTTGAGCCGTTTGTGCATCGCGTATCTCACCAAGCATAATAATATCCGGATCCTGTCTCAAAAAAGTACGGAGTGCTTCGGTATACGTTAAACCGATGTCTTCTTTTAACTGAACTTGATTTACGCCATCCAAGGTATACTCAATCGGATCTTCAATCGTTAATATATTTGATGTGGGTTTGTTTAATTGTTTTAAGGTAGCGTATAATGTTGTAGTTTTTCCTGAACCTGTTGGACCGCTGATTAAAATAATGCCGGTTGGTTTTTTTATTGCCAATTGATATCTGTCTAACTCATCTGCCTTAAAACCTAATTTATCAATTTGTATATGGCTCGCATCACTGCCTAATAAACGTAAAACTATTTTCTCCCCGTAAAGTGTAGGCAGAATGGAAACACGTATATCGAGATTATTATTGTTTATTTTATAACGGATACGTCCATCCTGCGGCATGCGCTTCTCTGCAATATCGGCAGCCGCGGCAATTTTAATTTTATTGATTAAGATAGGATACTCAGCTTTATTTATTTTATGGCGGTCGATTAATTGTCCGTCTACCCTGAAACGGATGCGGCATTTATCGCCGTATGTTTCAATATGAATATCAGAACTGTTTAATGCTTTAGCTTCTTTTACTAATGTCTCCAAAAAATTATCGCTTTGCACATTGATGCGATACGTTTCGGTTTGTGCCGTGTTAAGTGATTGGGAAGATTTCGGATACAGTTTTAAAAGAAATTCATCAATGTAAGACGAAGGCCTTGGATCAAGTTTTACTGTTTTGCCGAGAACTATTTCCAGTTCATCAGAAACCCCTGAGGGATTTTTGGATTCATCAATAAATAAATTCAGGTTGCCGTTATTTTGACTATAAGGAATTACTTTGTAATACCATGCCTGATCGACAGTAATTACATTTTTTAATTCTGCATTTATCTCCTGCTCTTTAATCATCAATAACCTATTAGACCCATTAAATCTAAGGGGAAATAGATTGAAATGCAAATAAAAACAAAGTAAAAAATAACCAGTAAACCGGCCAGCGGAACCGTCTTATTTTTTTGCTGTAAGACGATGCCTGCAATGGCTGAAAGAATAAAAGAAACCGTGAAAAACAATATCAAACTTATTAAGTTTAAGCTAATTCCGATACTTAAACATACTATGACGTCCGCCCAACCTAACTTGACATCCATTATTCTAGGGATTTGTCTTTCTTTCAAAAAATAGTAGGTGAAAACACCTAGTAAACACAGTAAAAAATAACAGGAAGCCATTATTAGGTTTTGAAGAAAGGTGTTAATGCCCTCACTCAATATGGTGAAACCAATTATTAAAGCCGCATAGCCGATTAAAACCCATAAACTTACCAGACGCGATTTAAAATCTTGAAAAGAAATAATTAGAGATGTGACAAACAGAATTGATAAATAGGCAATTGTAACAGCCATTAATCTTTGGTAATTTCCTTAAGATTTTCATTCGAATCGATTTCCCATTCGTTAAAAACGCCATCCTGGTCGAAATCGGTAACTGAAATGGCCTTAGCCTTAAAGCCTTTAGCTGAAGCCTCAATTATCTCGATTTTATAATTAGCATGACCATCAGCTGTGACCAATTTGGCTTGTTCGAAACCAATATCATCCATATTGTTACTGTACTTAGAATTAACGAAGAAATAACTTTTCTCCATTTGCAATAAGTGTTTTAACTGCAACTGGGCCTCTAATGCTTTGGTTTTAGAAATTAATGGTAATAAAGAAGGCAAAGCCAGTAGAACCAGAATGCCGATAATAGCCAACACTACCATGAGTTCGGCCAAGGTAAAGGCTCTTAGTTTTTTGTTCTTTAATTCCATTTGGGACAATAAAAATAGGGATTTTTAAATCAAAAACGAAAAGCAATTAATTTCAGAGCCAATACCTCTGTTAAAAAAACTTAGCAATAGCTCCCGCGATACTGGCTAAATCCTTTACCAAAGGTAACCATCCCGTAATTTTTTCCCATAGAGATTTGACTTTTGTTTTAT
>CAZRNW010000589.1:0-2580 GCA_964601535.1 uncultured Flavobacteriaceae bacterium | reverse complement strand
TACCGACCTGATGCTGGCTGGTAAAGTAGCCGTTGTTGCAGGTTATGGTGATGTTGGAAAAGGTTCAGCGCAATCTTTATCATCGCAAGGTGTGCGTGTAATGGTAACTGAAATCGATCCGATTTGTGCTTTACAGGCTTGTATGGATGGTTACCAGGTTGTGAAAATGGATAACGCTGCAAAAATTGCAGACATTCTTGTAACAACAACAGGTAATAAAGATATTATCGTTGGCCGTCATTTCGAATCGATGAAACATGGCGCTATTGTTTGTAACATCGGTCACTTCGATACTGAAATTGATATGGCTTGGTTAAACAAAAATTACGGTAATACTAAAGATACTATCAAGCCGCAAGTTGATAAATACACAATTAAAGGAAAAGACATCATTGTTTTAGCCGAAGGCCGTTTAGTGAACTTAGGTTGTGCAACAGGCCACCCAAGTTTTGTAATGAGTAATTCATTCACCAACCAAACTTTGGCGCAAATTGAATTATGGACGAACACTGCAGCTTACGAGAAGAAAGTTTATGTGTTACCAAAAATTTTAGATGAGAAAGTAGCACGTTTACATTTAGGTAAAATCAGCGCTGAGTTAGATACTTTAACGAAAGACCAAGCTGATTATATTGGCGTGAAAGTTGAAGGTCCGTTTAAATCAGATCAATACAGATATTAATAATTAACCCCGAAAAAAGCTTCCGCAATAAACGGAGGCTTTTTTATTTATATTTCGGCAAGCTCAATAACCATAAAAACAAAAACATGAAAAAAATAATTTTATCTGCAATTGTTGTTTTAGGATTCACTTTAACCTCATGCGGACCAACACAAAAAGACGCCTTAAAATACAACGATGAAATTGTTGCGGTTCAGAAAAACTTAACTCCGATTCATGAAGCATTTATTGATCAGTTAGACGGACATAATATCGATTCTTTAAAATATACACACGCAAAATTTACTGAAGGCGCGAATTATTCATTATCCCTCTGCGAAAAAATGCAGCCTTTTGCCGAGAAGCGCGCGTATTTAGATGCAGCGATTTCTTATTTTAAAGTAGTAAAAGGTTTAGCAGAGAATGAAGGTAAAAGTTTGGTTGAAATCATGAGCAAGGATTCAACTCAGGTGACAGATGATGATGTAACAAAAGTTAACGCATTAGCCGAAAAGTTTGATTCGGAATACGAAAAAGTTTTAACCGCGGTTCAATTTGCACAGGAAGCTTTCGCCAAAGAATGGAAATTTGATTTGATTGAAAAAAAGCAATAAGGAATAAGAATTAAGTATAAGAATAATCCCGTTCCAAAAGATCGGGATTTTTTTGTGCGGGTAGCTGAGCGTAGCCGAAGCTATTTCTTAATATCATCAGAAGATTTATTCACCTTCTCTTTTAATTCGTCTTTAAAAACAGAAAGTTGTTTTAAAACAGCTCTGTCGTGCGAACCGATAATTTGTACCGCTAAAATTCCCGCGTTCTGAGCTGCATTCACTGCAACTGTTGCAACCGGAACACCATTTGGCATTTGAACGATTGATAATAAAGAATCCCAGCCATCAATACTGTTACTGCTTTTTACAGGAACACCAATTACAGGAAGCGGCGTTAAAGAAGCCACCATTCCCGGTAAATGTGCTGCACCGCCTGCACCTGCAATAATTACTTTTAATCCGCGGTCAACCGCCGATTTGGCATAATCAAACATTTTATCAGGTGTACGGTGTGCTGATACGATATCAATTTCGTAAGGGATATTAAATTTTTGTAAAATTTCGGCGGCCGCATTCATGATCGCTAAATCACTCTGACTACCCATTATAATTCCAACCAGTGGTGTGCTCATGATGTAAAGGTACTAAAAATTAAAAACTCTTTTTTTCCAGTTTCTTATGTAGTTCAGGGGTTGCCATCAGTGCTGCCGAACCATACCACTCCGTTAATTCCACAATAAAAACCCCGGCTTTTATTGCAGGGTCGGTAAGCGTTAATTCTTCAGCTTCTTTTATAGTAGCCACATTAAAAATGTAAATGCCTCGGTATTGTCTCTCGTTTTTCATAAAAGGACCTGCAACAGCAAGCTTCCCTTCATCTGCCAAACGGCCAATATTTTTCATGTGGCCTGCAAACAGACTATCTTTTTTTGCTTTATCTGTTATATTAGCCGGACCTGTTTTCAAAATACAAAAAACATATTTTTTCATACCGCGTTCATCAGCACCTAATTTTTTAGCTAAGATGGAATCGTAAGTAGGTTTTTGTGCGAATGCTCCTGTACAAATGAGAAGAAGTAAAATTATTTTTTTCATAGTGTAAAATTAGAGATTTTATTTTGAGGTAAATGTTCTGCTCCAAATTTCTTTTTCCAATACTCTGCTAAATATTCTTGTTCTGTTTGTCCGGGCGTAGGAATTAAAACCAATTCTTTTTTTTCAAGCAAATGCATATCCATTAAAGTACTATAGCCACTTCTGCAAATTATTTTTTTGGAGGAGAGGATTAATTTTTTCAATTCGTCTTTCCTCGGAAAATCAAATACTTCAACATTATCCAACTTTAAACCCGAAACCCGAAACCCG
>CAZRNW010000588.1:0-2591 GCA_964601535.1 uncultured Flavobacteriaceae bacterium | reverse complement strand
TCAATTGATATACTGATGCATTCAACCAAAGAAGAATTACTAGCCATTGATGAAGTCGGGGAAATTATCGCAGAAAGTGTAGCTGAACATTTCAGTAACACTTCCAATAAAAAAATAGTTGAGCGTTTAATGGCAAAAGGACTTCAATTTGAATTAAGCGAAGAGCAAAAACAAGGAGGCAGTGAGAAATTGAAAGACATGAGCATAGTTATCAGCGGTGTGTTTGAGAAACATAGTCGGGATGAATACAAAGACATGATTGAATTAAATGGCGGAAAAAATTCAAGTTCTATTTCTAAAAAAACCAGTTTTGTTTTAGCAGGTGATAATATGGGTCCTGAAAAGTTAAAGAAAGCAGAAAGTTTAGGGGTGAAGATCATTAATGAAGATGATTTTTTAAAACTATTAAATTAAGACCGCATGAAAAATAGTATTTTGTTTCTGTTATTATTTGTGTGTGTAATTACTAAAGCACAGAATACATATTATAAAGCCTATGATGCAGGAGCAGCTCTGAGTCAGGATACTAAGTGTATCATTAAAACGATGAGTGGTGGACTCGCTATTGCAACGTTCGATAGCATCATACAATTGTTCAAAACTGACTTGAACGGAACTATTATCTGGAAAAAACAGTTCCATCATTTACCAAAATTTTTTCTACCTGTCCGAATAACTCAAGATCTTGTTGACAGCAGTTTTTACTTATCTACAGGTTATTTTGGCAACAGCAATCTCAGCATAAATAAAATAGATAATTCAGGAAATTTGATTTGGTCAAAAACACTCCCTTTGTTCACAGGTTCAGCATTTATCTGCAGCAGTATAGGCGGCGGATTTATTCTGGCTTCCTGTTCTAATTACGATAATTATCTTTTAAGATTCGATGGCGGGGGTAATATTGTCTGGCAAAAAAGATATCAAAATAGCCCCCCATACGCAGGTTCTACCATCTCAGATATTGTCCAATGCAAGAATAACGATTATGTGATAAGTGGAAGCTGTATAAATAGTGGATGGGATCCGGAAATTTTTAGGGTAGATTCTTCGGGAGTACTGAAGTGGTTCAATATATATGATCTTGGCCCGGATAACGAGTTTTTGAAATTGTCGGCAAAAGGCAATGATCAAAGTATTTTGCTATGTGGTACTTCAAATAACTCGGCCTATTATTCGAGTCTTTATTTCAGGATCGATTCCATTGGAACTATTTTAAACTTCAAAAAATATCACAACATACACGACCCGGCTTATTCCATTATTTTAAGTACGGGACCGAATAGATTATTAATGGCGGGAAATGCATTATATCCCGGATTTATGAATACACAAGATCTTTATACTTATATGGATTATACAGGTACAGTTTTATGGAACAAGACTTCAGGAAATTCATTATATAGCAGCGGAGGCGGAGACTATATCGGGTGCGGTACCACTGTTTCTCCGAACAGTTTTGTTTTAGGCGGATCCGGTGAAGGAAAATTCATCACCATGATCGATACTTCCGGAAATGGTTTTTGTAATTCGGATACCATATTATTAAAAGACACAACTTACACTATTCCGGTTCTTACTCCGACAATAACCACGGGTGCTATTTTCTATACACCATCAAATAATGTTATTACTGTAACCGTACCTCCAACAGCATTAACCTCTTTTTGTAATGTTACACTCGGTTTAAATTCAGAATTTAATAACATAAAAGGCCAGGCGGCATTTCCAAATCCGGTATCCCGTAATTCCTTCTTAGAATTCAAAAGTGATGTTGTAGAGGAAAACAGCGAGATCATCATTAATGATGTTTGGGGCAGAAAAATATACCATTCAAAATTAGATGAGCGAAATAATAAGATTTACACATTTAACTGGGAAAGCGGAATCTATTTCATTCTACTTATCAAAAACGATAAAAGCGTTTCTTCCGGAAAGATCTGCGTAATAGACAAGACCGAGTAAGAAAAAAGCAATACATTTCACCTTATTGTTTTTTCTATTTCTTACTTATAAAGTAGGTATTTCTCAATGCGGCCCTGCTACACCTTCTTTTACTGCTAATCTGGCTTGTTGTCCAACAGGAACATGGGTAAGCTCGGTAGTATAACGTGCTGATTCGTGTTGCGGATCATCTAATCCTGATGTTTGTGATAAAATTCACCATTATACTTGCCCAAATGCAGTTGGTATTAATTTTAACATTGCTTCCGGTGGCAGTCACGAAATAAGTATAGCTTATCAGTTCTGTGATCAAAAAAGAAAAAGAACATTCTTATTTCTTGTCCGAAGTTTTAATCAATATTGCTTTGCCCTGCTCTGTTTATAAAAATACCCGAAATCATTAGCTAATTTTTTATAGAACCATTTATAGCTGTCGTCAAGATATTGATTCCCGCTTTTAATACTTACAGAAAAAGAAGAGGTTTTTTCGTTAGGCAATGATAATTTGTAAAACGAATATTTCTGAAAAGACTTCGCATTCTTATCAAGATACAAATCTACATCCACTAAATAAATATTGGCAACCTTATTGTTTTTAAATAAGCTGTAGATCTCAGGTAAATAAATAAACCAATCTGTTTTATCTCCCT
>CAZRNW010000587.1:0-2596 GCA_964601535.1 uncultured Flavobacteriaceae bacterium | reverse complement strand
AGTCTGAACGTCCGCGCTGTGCTTTTTGATAGCCGCGTTGTAATAATTCGTTATAGAAAACGATGTAATAGTTTTTCAAATAAGGATTATTAGGATACAAACGCTCTGCATGTTTCCAGAAATATAAAGCTTCCTTATCACGTTTTAATTTGTAATAAGCTAAACCTAAATTCAGATAACCGTTTACGTAACGGGGATGTAAATCAGTGGCATGTTTCAAATATGAAATCCCTTTATACAAACTACGCTGCTTCATGTTCAGGTTTTGAGGGTTTTTCCATTCGCCCTCAGGTGCCGGTTGCATAATTACTTTTTTATTACAGCCATCAATGAACTCAGTTGGGTCCACTAAAAATTCAAGCATCTTATCCTCGTAAGTGGCAAACGGAAGATTAGCATCTTCGCCGGGTTTACGCGTAAACCATTTCGTATCTGCCAAATCAATCCAACGTGCACCTGCATTTCCTAATACGAGAACTGAGTTCGGCATGGTGTTCGCATCTTTAATAAACAAAGTGATATCACTCTTCCAATCCCAGTTTCTTTCCCAGGCTTTGCAACCGTATAAAAACACAACCGCACTTAATACAACTATTAACCCGGTACGTTTTAAATTTAAATTAACCGCTTGGGCTTTATTAAGTCCTTCCAGAATCAGCCAGGCCAGGAATATACAGAAGCCGATGGAGGAGTGGAACATTAAACGTTCACCCATGGTGGCCCCAATATCCATTAACACGTTTCCAATCATTAATAAGAAGGCGACATATACCCCGAGAGCAAAACCTAAAACGTGTTTTTTCATTATTAAACGGTAGGTGAAATAAACAAGTGCTAAGTGTAATACAATTGATAAAATAAAATCCCAATCAGTAAAATGACGGTAAATTATAGTGTTGTAAGAATAATCAGAAGACAATGGATGCGGGAAGAACAATAAGCTAACATATTTTAATAATACAAAAGCTTTAGTACAAAAACGTTCTTGTCCGTCGGCTAATAAATACGGATTATTTAGTAACTCGGTATCGGGTACGCCGGGTTTTAATTTTACGGCCACCAAACGCATTCCTAAATAAAACAACATCACAAAATAGTACCAGGTCATTAAATTATTAAAATCTTTTTTGGTGTTCTTCTTTACGATGAGCAAAATGGCTCCAGCATAGATGAAAGGGAATAACCAGAAACTCTTATCCGGTTTATCTCCGGGTTTCGCATGAATATCAAAGTTAAATTTGATATATAGCATGATACCCATACAAACTGAAAAAATAATTATTGGAACAAAAACATCTTTGTAGTCTTTCCAGTTTTTCGCAAGCAATACTATACCTCCTACTGCAACACCAAGTCCTGCTAACATATAAATGCCTCCTGAACCGGTATTGGTAGCGCCGAATCCTTTTAAGAAAACAATTAAACCTCCGCCTATAGCACCGTAACCAACTAATGGCTTTAAGAATTTTTGCAAATCGAATTCATGTTTTGTGAATGTCCAAACAGCAAGAGGAATTAATCCTAATAACACAACAGCGTACTCTTTTGATAAGAGCGCTAACAAGAACATAACGCAGGCCCAGAAAAGTGTTGAAGCTTTTTTATCATCCAGATATCTGAAGGAGTAAAGGAAGGTGAGCGAGATGAATATTAACGAAAATATTTCGTCGCGGCTTTTTACATTGGCAATGGCCTCAGTATGCATCGGATGTGTTAAGAATAATAATGCGGATAAGAAAGCCATGTCCTGATTATCACGGAACATATAATTCCTGAACACCAGATATAAAAAAATGCAACCTAAAACATAGGTCCACATATTATTAAAGTGACGCCACGATGCATTTTTTACCTGACAATCAACTTCATTAAATACACCGTCGATATTTAAATCTTCTTCGGGGTCGTCAATATTATTTTTATTCAAATCCCAGCATCGTTGCGGGTAAAGTCCGTCTTTCGGATATGCACCAATAAATTGTTGTTCAATAGCAAAACTCACTACAGATAAAGGACGGTAACGGCCACCGGCTAATTGGTCAGTTGCATTCATTCGGCGGTAGAAACTTTCGTAAGCATCTTTGGTTAAAATATCACCAATACCTTTAAAGCCTTTAATTACGTGGTCGTTTTGGTGAATGATAATTCCATCATCGAGGGCATACTCATTATAAAGACTGGTAGAGTAAAAAATGATACCAATCAGTGCAAGTACTATAATAGGTTGTTTTTGATTAATGAAGGGGAAGTACTTAAAAGTGTTCTTTAATTCCGCGAAAACGGGTGCTTTACTTCCTTTGGTTTGCTTTGCCATATGTCTGTTTTAAAACGAATTACAAATATAATATTTTAATAAAAACTACCTAATCCCAAGCCTGTTGTAAACCTGATTAATATTCATATTGGCAGCCTCTGTAAACCCCGTCAAGATCACCCTTAACGATAATATCCTTAATACCCTTTACGCCCTTGATTACATGCTGATTATGGTGAATAATTATCTCATCCTCCAATGCGTACTCATTATTTATCGAAGTACTATAGAAGGCGATTCCAATGACAGCCAGCAAAATAACGGGCTGATACGACTTGATAA
>CAZRNW010000586.1:0-2598 GCA_964601535.1 uncultured Flavobacteriaceae bacterium | reverse complement strand
AAATATTGTTTTTGCTGATGGATATTTAGTGAAGAACAATCCTTACTTCTGTTATTTACCTTTTAAACCCGCAAAAGGTGAGGTGTTGACGGTTGAGATGAATGATTTGAATACAGGAAATAACATAATTAATAAAAATGCTTTTTTATTGCCGCTTGCCAAAGGTTTATACAAAGCAGGCGCCACTTATAATTGGGAGGACTTATCGGAAAACCCCACCGGTGAGGGTTTAAAAGAATTACAATCGAAAGTCGAAAAAATTACCGATGGTGAATTTAAAGTCCTTAATCAGGAAGCAGGGGTAAGGCCATCGGTTTTAGACCGCCGTCCCGTAATTGGGTCGCATCCAAAGCATGACAATATGTATTTGTTTAACGGTTTTGGGACAAAGGGTGTAATGTTGGTGCCTTATTTTGCGCAACAGTTAATTAATCGTGTTAAAAATGGAAATCCGCTCTCAAAAGAGGTATGCCTGTCAAGATTCAATCATTTTTTTGTAAATTAAAGCCACGAACGCCACGAATTTACACTAATGGTTTTTTAATTCGTGAAAATTCGTGTAATTAGTGGCTGAAACCATGAGTAAATCTCAAAATAAAATCCGCTTAATCGGAAGAAGGGAATACGTTGATTTTCCGGAACTGAAATTGTTTTCGGTGGAAGCTAAAATTGATACCGGGGCTTATACTTCATCGCTGCATTGCAAAAATATCCGTTTAGAAAATAAATCACTGGTTTTTGAAACGGATGCCGGAAAGCATGAATTCTCGGATTTTTTCAGAAAGAAAATAAAAAATTCATTTGGCGAAATGGAAGAACGCTATATCATTAAAACTTCCGTAAAACTTGGTAAAAAAACCATCCGTACAACTATTTCGCTTAGCGACCGCGAAAATATGCGCTATCCTGTTTTAATAGGCCGCCGTATGTTAAAGGGTAAATTTTTGATAGATGTAAACAAGATTCACATCGGCGGAATCAGAATCAATAAAACAATTAATGATTATATTTAGCTCTTAACAATAAAATGAAAATAGCATTATTATCACGTAACCGTAATCTGTATTCTACAAGAAGACTGATTGAAGCCGGAGAAAAAAGAGGCCACGAAGTTATGTTACTCGATCACATGAAATGTGTGTTGGTAATTGAACAAGGCCGTCCGCATATTTATTATTACGGTAAAGAAGTAACGGGCGTTAATGCTGTCATTACGCGCATTGGCGCCTCTGCAACTTTTTACGGTTCTGCGGTTGTCCGTCAGTTCGAGATGATGAAAATTTTTACGGCAGTTGAATCGCAAGCGCTTGTGCGTTCGCGCGACAAACTCCGGAGCTTACAAATTTTAGCCAGAGCAGGTTTAGGAATTCCAAAAACCGCATTTGCTTCTTCTCCAAAAGATAAAGATATCGACAGCGTAATTGAGGCTATTGGTGGCGCACCATGTGTTGTGAAATTATTGGAAGGAACTCAGGGTATCGGGGTAATATTAGCCGAAAATCAGAAAGCAGCAAAATCAGTTATTGAAGCGTTTTTAAAATTAGACGCCAGTATTTTGGTGCAGGAATTTATTAAAGAATCGAAAGGTGCGGATTTGCGTGTGTTCGTTGTTGACGGGCAAATTGTAGGCGCGATGAAACGCCAGGCAAAAGAAGGTGAATTCAGAAGTAATTTGCACAGGGGAGGGAAGGCAACCGTTATACAGTTAAGCTCAGAGGAAAGAGCAACAGCCATTAAAGCAGCAAAAAAATTAGGATTAAATATTGCAGGTGTTGATTTGTTGCAGAGCGACAGAGGTCCGTTGGTAATGGAAGTAAATTCATCTCCGGGATTAGAAGGCATTGAAGGTGCAACAGGAATTGACATTGCCGGAAAAATAATTGAATACGTAGAACGCAACGAGTTTAATAAACCTGGAGAGTAAATTCTTATATTTCGTTTTCTCAATTTTTTTAATTACGTTTATATTGCACTTATAGTTTTTGCTCTTACGTTTAATCTATGGCTTATTGTTTAATTCAAAAAAAGTAAAACATGAAAAATTTTCTTATGACCATTTTGCTCGCAACAAGTATGTTGATGGCAAAAGCACAAACATCATGCACGGTTAACCCATGTGCGAGTACCTCAACACCAATTTGCGAATTTGTTTGTAATGGTGGTTTCAATATTAATAATGGCCCACCTTCTAACCTCACCTTAGATGTAACTGGAAGTTTTCAGGAAGTGACTCATGCCTGTGGATGGTATAATGTCTATACCGCGTATACTCCAGATTATTATCTGGCTTCAGCCCCATCTCCGGTATCTATACCTTGTAATATACAGGGTAATCAAAATTTCAATTTTGATGATGGGTATGTTGGAATGTTTGGGATTGCGACCGGTGCGGGTGCAGGACCCCCATTTCACGAAAACGTTCAAACTAATTTAAACGCTAATTTAACAGCCGGTAATGTATATGAAATAATATTTTATATCTCATTAGCGGAAAAAGCAAAGTATAATGCACAGAACTGTTTTGGTGTTGCGTTTGGAAATGTGTTTACTCCACATTATTATATAGATCCAGTTGCATTAGGCGTTTCTACCTCTGGT
>CAZRNW010000585.1:0-2614 GCA_964601535.1 uncultured Flavobacteriaceae bacterium | reverse complement strand
AGTGCTGTCTGGGAGAATGATGTGGACCCGAATGACTTTCCTTGTTTTTTAAGTAAAATAGCCATTAGCGACACCCTCGGTAACCCCAAAAATGAATTCCTGTCTAGTGAAACAATAAAGCTTTCCTTTCACTTGAAATCTAAGGTGGACTTTTCGAGGTTTACTATTGGGTTTGACCTTCTTCGCAACGGCATCCATTTGTTTAGATCTCGGCAAATTGATGGCTTAGTGTCATCTGATATTGCAAAAAATCGGGAACACATTTATAGTTGTGAAATTCCCGGATGGTTTTTGCATGAGGGGAGCTATGCTGTTCGGCCATTTGTGGCAATCCACTTTATTTCATACTTATCAAATGTTCATGACATGGTAGAGTTGCCCATTGAAATACAGACTGACCCTAGCCGTACCATGTTACACGGCAACCTAAATTTGGACACACAGCCTGGTTTGATTTTCCCGATGTTAAAATGGAAAATGAACTAAATCAAAAAAAGAAGATTTGAAAATCATATTACAATTCAATAGGAAGAGATTTATTTCTATTATATCTATTAACTTATTGTTAGTGCTAGTATTATTGGCTTTGATGGAATTATCATTCAGGGCCATAGGACAAAAACCTAATAGCAAGGGAATATGGTTTTCCAATATTCAAGATGTTGACTCTTTGGTAGTTTATGAAAACTTCATAGCAGATTCATTTGGGATAATCAGAGCTAATCCAAAATGGAAATGGGGTGACTCGATAGAAGTTAATTCATTAGGATTTAGAACAACTGAATCCGAATGCTTCTTACAAGTTTCCCAAAAGGACAGAATCCTATTAATAGGGGATTCCTTTGCTTGGGGTATCGGGGCAAACCCAATAACTAATTGTTTTAGTGACTTGCTTCAAAGAAATACAGAATTTGAAATTTTTAATACTGGCATTCCAACTGCTGGCCCCAATCAATACATGTGGATTGCAGAATATTTTATTCCGAAGTTAAAACCCAAAAAGGTAATAGTAGCCTTTTACATGGGCAACGATTTATTCCCAAATGAGGTTTTTCTAAAACCGTACAGCAAAAACTATCACTTCACAAATGTTGGACCAATCCAAGCATGGGTTGATGGAAAATATGCGGCGAATGCTAAGGAGGCACTAAATCTTCACCTTCGTAATTCTCGCAATAGCAATTTGATAAAAAGAGAGTTCGGAGGTTTTATTGATTATATGATTAAGAAAACAGTATTAGGCACAAAATTATTAAATGCCTATGTTAGCATAAAAAGTAATATTGCGTGCAATAAAGTTGGCTATGCTTATTTAAACTATATCAGTAAGATAAAAGAAATTGCTGTTGCGAACAACTGTGATTTTAAGTTGTTCATAATCCCTTATCGTTCCAAAAGAGTGGACACAAATCTGTTTAAAGGACTAGACCCCCTAGTTCCTAACAATTTAACAACAAAATCCTATCACCTTCCTCCTGATGACCATTTTAATAATCAGGGGCACTTTGATTTTTATAAATTTATTACTAACAACCTAAAAGATTGAGTACAAACAAAAATCCCAAAATTTCCATAGTAATCCCCAATTACAACGGAGGCAAATACTTGGAAGAAACTATCCTATCTGTAATTAATCAAGGTTACCCTAATGTGGAATTAATCGTAGTAGATGGTGGTAGCACTGACAACTCCGTTGACATTATCCGGAAATATGAAAAACATATTTCGTATTGGCTGAGTGAACCGGACACTGGTCAGGCACATGCCATTAATAAAGGATTAAGATTTGCCACTGGCGATTTGTTCGACTGGATGAACAGTGACGATATAATTGCGCCCGGCACTTTTTGGCAGGTAGCCAAAGCTTTTGAGCAAAACCCAGATGTATATGCAGTATGTGGGTATATGACTTATTTTTCTGAAGGTAAATATCAAAAGCCTGTAAGGATGTCAATTTTTGACAGCCTTGAAAAAACGATGGTCTTTGGTAGCATGAGCGTACCCAGCATGTATTTTCGTTTAGACAATTTTAGAGAGGTTGGACTCTTGGAGGAAAATCTTCACTACTGTTTTGATATGGATTTTTTGTACCGATTCATTGAAAAATTTGGACTAGAAAAGCTCCTGCTCTTAGAAGGTAATTTCTGCTACTTTCGCCTACACCCAGAATCAAAGACGGTGAGCCAACTCATAAAATTTGGGGAAGAACAATACCTTATTCACAGTTCGGTAGTCCAATCTTTTAGCAATAAAGATTTACCTAACATTCCTAAAAATGATTTGGGAACATTAGGGGAATATAAACGGCAGTGGAATTTCAAAAATATTTCAGCCACAAAATATACTGCCTACTCTATCCAGCGTCAATTAGAATTACTGAATAGTAGATTATATCTTTTTGAAATTATTTATTGGTATTGGGTTTCGTTCAAATTAAGCCCAAAGAACAGGTGTTGGCATTTTTACATATTACCAATTCGTGCTATTCGATGGAAGCTTATCAATAAAATTAAATGGATGAAGTATTAATCTTTTAGTGGCTGGTATCATGTTAATTTCTTGTAACTATTTAGGTTGTTTATGATTTCACCGGATTAAATATCTTCGCAAAAAG
>CAZRNW010000584.1:0-2617 GCA_964601535.1 uncultured Flavobacteriaceae bacterium | reverse complement strand
ACCTGTCCTTTAAAAAATTCAACATTATTGGTAATGATATGGTAATTATAGCGGAGTTTTTCTTTCACCATAAAAATTAAATCTTCATGATAAATAGAGTCGTAAAAATATTCGTTTTTGTAAGAGCCTTTCAGGTTTTCGGTAATCACATAAATGTTATTGACGTAGTAACGCGGATGTTTGGTATAGGTGATGGAATCTTTTTGTGCAGTGGCGAATGCCGGGAATTTTTTTGCTGAAATGGTAACGTTTACTTTTTGATTCGCTATTCCTGAATCAATATCAAAATAAATATAATCGGGTTCAAAATAATAATAACCGTTGTTTAAAAGATTCGCTGTAATGCGTTCGCGTTCTTTCTGCATTACATCAGCATCAAAAGGGGCACCGGGTTTTAATTTACAATGAATTGTATCACTGTAAATGTAATAGGCTAATTCTTCATCGGTAAAACTGTAACTGACTTTATTAATGAAATAATGCTTGCCGGGATGTAAATTGTAAAACACACGGGCTTTCTTTCTTCTTTTATTAAACACTATGCTGTCGCTTACCTTTGCATAAAAAAAACCCTTAGAGAAAAGATATTTCCGTATTTGAAAAGAGGTTTGTTTGGTGATGAGTGAATCAAAAATAACCGGTTCTTCACCCACGTCAAGCACACTTTCACGTAAGGTGGGTTTGTCCTTGCTTTTCAGTTTTGGATCTTTGGTTGGTTTTCCTTTGCGGATGCGTTTTTCGTTTTTGCGTTTATTTTTTTCAATCCGTTTTTCATTGATGCGGTCGAACCTTGCATCACGCTTTTCTTTTTTCCTCACTAATTTTTCCTGATTCACCTGATTGTAAAGCCAAAGGTTAAAAGGAAAAAGCGATAAAATTTTGCGATTAGGTTTCTGGCGTATGAAAGCAGCTATCTCGTCGTTTTGTAAATGTGTTTTCTCATGGTCTATGACCCTGTTCTTTTCAACCAGATATTCGCCTTCTTTTAAATGTTTGGTGGTATTGCATGAAAAACAAATCAGCAACAGGGCCGAACTGAGGAGATAACTTGTAAATCTTGCTTTAAAATACTTATTTAAATAAGTGGCCAATAATGGTTAATTTTAATCCCTACGAATTTAGCTAAATTATGATTAGTAAAAATCAAATAAAGCAGGTTAAAGCCTTACATCTCAAGAAATTCAGGGACGAGGAAAAACTGTTTATTGCCGAAGGAATTAAGGTAGTTAACGAGATTATTACCACGAATCCTGAAATCATACAGTCTTTATTTGTAACGGAAAGCTATTTGCAGGGAAATTCGAACGCTTTGCTGAATACGAAAGTAGACTATGTAACCATCAGCGAGGAAGATTTAAAAAAAATAAGTACGCAATCACAACCCAATAATGCGCTGGCGGTTTGTTATTATTTTGAAGAAACCTCGCCTGAAACAGATTTTACGAAACAGTTTAGTTTTTATCTGGATGATATCCGCGACCCAGGCAATTTAGGCACGATTTTAAGAATGGCAGATTGGTTTGGGATTGAGGAAATATTTTGTTCGAAACAAAGCACGGATGTTTACAATCCGAAAACCATACAATCGGCAATGGGTTCTTTTTTAAGAGTAAAAGTACATTATTGTGATTTGTATGAAGTCGCGAAGAAAGGTATTCCCGTTTACGGAGCAGTTTTAGATGGTGAAAATATTTACAAAGCCGAATTAAAAAACGGTTTAATCATTATCGGCAACGAAGCAAATGGCATTAATGAAAAGAATTATAAATTCATTACTAATCCAATCACCATTCCATCATCACCAAACAGCTCAACAGAATCTTTAAACGCAGCAATGGCAACGGCGGTTATTTGCAGTGAATTCTTCAGGCGGTTGGTTTAGGATGGAGTTTCGGAATACTTTAATGTCAATGGAAGATTCAAAGATTTAAAATTCGAAGATTCGATGCTGCCTATATTTAAGTCCTCAATCTTTGAATCTTGAATCTTTAAATTTTGAATCCTACGGTTTCTCAACAAAACATTTAATCCTCACCGAGGCAGAATTCTTAGCATTCGAAATAATCTCAACCTTCCTGTCTTGTCTGTCGTAAGCACTCTTCGTATCAAACTTAACGGTTAGTTTAGCTGTTTGTCCGGGTGCTATGGGTTGTTTGGGAAATTCGGCTGTGGTGCAGCTACATTCTACTTTATAATCGGAGATAATAAGAGGCTGGTCGCCTTCGTTTTTAAATTCGTATTCTGCACTCACCAAATCACCTTTTTTTACTTTGCCCAAATCTTTTTTTGTTTCAGTAAATTTTATTTTGGCTTGGGCGTTTACGAACGCAGATATAAATATCAAAAGACAAATGACGAATGCCTTTAAATAAAAAATCCCCCGTTTTTGCGGGGGATTTTTTGAATGATTTATTTTAAGGTTGTTTCGGAACATCCGGAGTTGGACTTGCAGTAGTAGTTGGTGCAGCTTTCACTTCACCTTTGATTTTCACCTTAATGGTTGCTAATTTTCCGTTAGTGGTAATGGTTACGTTTTTATCAAAGCGGCCAACACGTTTAGTATCGTACTTCACTTTAATTACACCGCTTTTGCCCGGTAAAATCGGTTCAACAGGCC
>CAZRNW010000583.1:1037-2619 GCA_964601535.1 uncultured Flavobacteriaceae bacterium | reverse complement strand
GAGACGTTTTACCAATAACGCAACCGGAGAAAAAGAAAACATATGAAACCGCTTATTTATAAAACTAAACAAATGGAAAATAAATTGATTTTAAAACGCTATAAAGTACCGGAAGATTTGCTCATGGATATTTTACGCATTTTGTTTGGTAACAATATCAAGCATCAAATTATTGGAATTCAGGAGCGACAAAACATTGTATTGCTAAATGTGAATTTTGATTTAAACTCTATTAAGAGTAGAGAAGCAAAGGAAAACATGGAAGGCATATTAACTGATTACAGCGAATACATGAAAGGTTTGCTTGGCGATACAGTTTTGATGTTGGATGAAGAAGATGATGAAAACGAATTTTAAACTAATTAGAATTTAAAAAGAATGGAAAGCACCTGTTTACATTGTGGAGAGCATTTTACGGCAATACGGTCGAGCAAAAAATATTGTAGCGATAACTGTAAGCAAATGGCATACTTTAAAAGAAATGGCTTGGTGCTTTCGGGAACAACGGAATTAGAACCAAGTTTAAAAATGCCAGTAGTTAGCGTAAAGCCTGTTACTACTGATGAAGTTAACGTAAAATACGATAAGGAAAAAGATACCGTAAAATACGCTAATGAAGAGCTTAACGTAAAATACGATAAAGATGAGCGAAGTGAATTTGAATTTGTACCGCTTGCGGATGCAGAAGAAGAAGAAGAAGAAGAAGAAACCGAAATAGCAGAATCAAATAATGTAAGAGAGATTGAAAAGGATACTCAGAAAGTTGAACCAATTAAAAGTTCTTTAAATATTGAGAAAGAACAGCAAGAAGAAAATGAACCACGTTATAAATGGATCAACAGTAAACTCATTAGTTTAATTGAAAAAAAATACGAGCAAAATTCCGGAGGTATTAAAATAAAAGAGCCTTTTGATTATTGGGAATACGAAGATGCAAAACGTATTGTTTGGGTAAACACTCGCTTTAGATGTTTAGCCGAAGGATTAATAAAGCTTAGTAACTATAGCCGGATAGACCAGCACACCTTGCTTTGTGTAACGGATGCATTTAAGCGATTGGTTACAAGTGCAACTTTTAACAAGCTTCCAAATGATTATTCTTTTAAGGAATTAATTATTGAACTCTTTCTCGGACTAAATAAAACGATAGAAGAAAAGAGACATTTAAAAATGCTTGCTTTCAAATTAATAAAGGAAAGAAAAGCGCATCTGATTTGCATTAGGCATCAATTAATGCGTCACACAACTGAAATAAAATTTTCCGAAATAGATTTTATTGAAGAGAAACCGCATCAAGAAAAAGCGCAACAATTCATCTCCGGTAAAAATGAAGCGGAAAAGAAAAGTGATTGGAGGTACAGATACGAAGCATTGAAGAAACAAGGATTATTAAAAAGTCAACAACAAAATAAAGCTGCATAACATGAAACAAAAAATAAAAATCCGATCACCTTGCCAAATTTTAGAATACTAAAATGTACAGGAGAAAGCTATAAAATCAACCTGAAAATTGGGCAAATTTAGGGCGATTCGAGGGCATTTCTTTATTCCAAAAGATGTACGTAAATTAGCTATTGTATTG
>CAZRNW010000583.1:0-1027 GCA_964601535.1 uncultured Flavobacteriaceae bacterium | reverse complement strand
AATATAATAAAAATGAAAAGGGAGTATAGAACGGAAGTCAAAAATAGAAATGAAAAGTGAGAGCGAAAATAATAAAGGATTAACGGTTGAAAAACTAAGAATGTTAAAAGGTTATGAAAGTGTGAGCGATGAACAAGCAAATAAGATTGTATTATCAATCAAAAAACTGGCTGTTCTTTTATGCGAACATCTTTCAAAACTAAAAAAGAAAAATGAGATTGATGAATCAACTGAAGCAAAAATAATTTTATTGAATGCAGAAAATAATGAATCAGAAATTGAATACAGAAAACAAGCGTAAAAAAATTAATAATAAAAGAAAGGAGGCAAAATGACAGAAGAACAAATAATAGCAAATCGGTTTGGACGCTTTGGTAAAAAAGAAGTAAAGCAGTCCACATCCAATTTAGCAGTTATGTACACAAGGGTTTCCGGCAAAGGTCAGTTTGATAAAAACGAGTCTTTGGAAACTCAGCGTAAATCAATTGAGGAATATGCCAAGCGCAATAATCTCACAATTGTTTCAACGTTTGGTGATACTTATGAAAGTGCAAAAACCGATGCACGAAAAGAGTTTCAACGAATGTTGAGTTTTGTAAATACAAGCAAAGGAAAAATAAGCACCATTTTGGTTTACAAAATGACTCGCTTTAGCAGAACAGGAGGCAAAGCTATTTCCATTGCAGATGAACTAAGAGAAAAGCACGGGGTTCATATTAAAGCAGTAACAGAACCAATCGACACATCCAATCCAAACGGAGTTCTATTTCATGATATGCAACTTTTGTTCGGGCGTTGGGATAACGAACAACGAAAGCAAGTTGCAATGGCAGGAATGAAAGCCAAATTTGAAAAAGGAATTTGGGTTGTGAAGCCACCGCAGGGTTATGATATTGTTAGAACAAGTGGTGAACGTAAAATTGTAGTGAATGCGGATGGAAAGAAAATTAAAAAAGCGTGGGAATGGAAACTAATGGGTATGAAGAATGAAGAAATTATTTTGAAGCTTCAGGCTATCGGTGTAAAA
>CAZRNW010000582.1:0-2631 GCA_964601535.1 uncultured Flavobacteriaceae bacterium | reverse complement strand
AAATCAATACAACTCCCGGTGTCTATACTGTGAATGTAGTTCCTGTTGGAGGTTTCACAGTTTGTAATGCTGTTACACCAACGGTAAACATTGCAGTGGCTTCCACAGTTGCAATTAATTATGGTTTAAGTCAGACAGGTTCTTTTCCTGACGATCACGCTTCAGGACTTTCGTTAACCAATGGTACTCCTGGTCCGGGTGCTGTTCCGGGTGGTACAATTACCATCAGTGCATATAATTATAAAGTGTATTCAAATATTTGTGGAGTTTCTGTTCCTCCAACAAAATTCAAAGTTGTTTTACCTCCCGACATGACTTTCGGAAATGTTTTAGTAGGAACATCTATTCCTTCTGCAATAATTTCTGCTGCTACAGGTGATACAATTGTTTGGAATAGTCCGGGTTCAAACATAACACATAAGTTTACTGCTGTCACATCAACGGCTGCTGTAATGGGTAATCCTTATTGCGTTCAAGCTATAGTTTATCCTTTGGGCGATAATAATCCGGCAAATAATAGTAAATCAATTTGTACTGTTTATGGCGGACCATTTGACCCGAACAGCAAAGAATCATTTACTCCTGGAATGGCACCAAACGGAGATATTCCTCCTTCAACTTTAGATTTAACCTATACAATTCATTTCCAGAATTTAGGAACAGGTCCTGCGGTAACGGTTTTAATTAATGATACAATCGATGGCCAGCTTGATTTGAGCTCCATTCAGGTTTTACATTCAAGTTTCCCTGTTCAATTGCAGGTAGATCCTTTCTCGAGAGCAGCTTCATTTAAATTCAAAAACATTTATTTACCTGCTTCAGTAACCAATGAGCCGGCGAGCCATGGTTTTGTAATTTATAATATAAAGCTAAATACAGGATTATTACCGGGCGCCGAAATAAAGAACAGGGCACACATTTATTTTGATTACAATTCAGCTATAACAACTAATACTACTAAAAATAAAATTGTGGTGGCCGCATTCATTGGCGAGAATGAAATTAACGGTTTGAAACTTTATCCAAATCCAACTACCGGCAATTTATTCATCAGTGAAAAAATGGACAAAATAATTGTTTTTGATATCACTGGGAGAGCAGTAGGATCATATTTAAATTCTGATGTTGTTAATTTTGAAAACTTCGGAACTGGTATGTATATCATTGAAATGCATAGAGCTGATGGAAAAACAACCAAGGCCAAAGTAATAAAAGAATAAAAAAAGCCCCGGAGAAATTCGGGGCTTTTTTATTAATGCATTCTTAACAATGTTTATCGTTTAATTTTTTAAGATAATTTTTTCAGCGCATTCCTCAATCCGGTAATTGCACCTTCTACATCTTCCATTTTACAGGTTCCAACAGAAAGGCGGTACCATGTTGAATTATCATCTGTACCAAAAGCATAAAAAGGAACTACAGCAACCTTCGCTTCGTCTAAAATGTATTTGGTTACATCTTTTGTTGTTGCTAAAACTTTTCCGTCTGCAGTTTTCATGCCGTGCAATTGAAAACGGATGGTTAAATAAATAGCGGCTTGCGGTGTAATGGCATCCACTTTGTGGCCTTCTGCTTTCAATGCCATGAAGCCTTTGTAAAATCCATCCAGGCGCGCGCTGATCTTAATTTTTTGTTCAGCTAAAAATTTATCGTACTGCGTTAAGTTGCTTAAATATTTTGCAGTCGCCATTTGCTCAGGTTTCGGAGCCCATGCACCGATATGAGTCAAAATTGCTTTCATTTTATCAATCACTTTTTTCGGTCCCATGCTCCAGCCAACGCGCACACCCGTTGCTGCAAGAGATTTTGAAATGCCATCAACAAACACGGTATAGTTTTTCATTTCAGGACGAAGGGAAACAGGATCGTAATGTTTGGTGTTACCATGTGTTAATGCCCAGTAAATTTGGTCGTACATTAAATACACAGGTTTTGCATCCGGACCGCGACGGATATTCTCAGCTAAAATTAAATCACAAATTTCTTCCAGGCCTTCTTTACTAAAAACTGTTCCTGTAGGATTTTGAGGAGAGCATAAAGCAACTAAAGTAGCTTGTTGAATGTATGGTTTAATATCGGCAGCGCGCGGCATAAAATTTTGTTCAGGTGTTGCTTCCACAACAACAGCTTTCGCGCCATTTAAATAAGTATAGTGATTGTTGTTCCAGGATGGCACTGCAAAAATCACTGTATCGTTCGGATCAACAAGCGTTCTGAAAATACTATAAATTACAGGACGTGCACCGGCAGCAATTAAAATTTCGGAAGAAGAATAATTTAATCCGCCGCGTTCTTTTAATAATTTAGAAACTGCTTCGCGTAATTCAGGCATACCGTCAGCCGCAGGATAATTGGTTAAATCATCATTATAAGCATCTATGATAGCTTGTTTTAATTCGGTTGGAATAGGGAAGACCTTCGGATTAAAATCACCGATGGTCATGTTATAAATTTTCTCACCTGCTTTTATTTTTTCGTTCACTTCAGCGGCGAGTTTAATGATTTCAGAACCGATTATATTTTCCGATAATTTCGAAACTTTCAAATCCAACGGTTTTTGTGCAGTGCTCATGATTCAATTAATTTGGGCAAACCTAAAATATTTCCAAACCAATAAAAAACGATTCATCT
>CAZRNW010000581.1:0-2636 GCA_964601535.1 uncultured Flavobacteriaceae bacterium | reverse complement strand
ACAAAAAAGCAGTTGTCCTTGATTTCTTTGCAGGTTCAGGAACAACAGGACATGCAGTTCTTGATTTAAACAAAGAAGATGGAGGGGAAAGAAGATTTATCCTTTGCACCAACAATGAAAACAATATTTGTAGCGAGATAACTTATCCAAGAATTAAAAAAGTAATGGAAGGTTACACAAGCACAAAAAGTGAAAAAATCGAAGGTTACGGCGGCGAATTAAAATTTTACAGTCAAAACTTCGTTGGTTCAGAACCAACGCATCGAAATAAAAAACTTCTTACTGAAAAAAGTATCGAAATGCTCTGCATAAAAGAAAATACTTTCGAAGAAGTCTTGAGCAAAAAGGATATTTCTATTTTCAAAAATAAAGATAAATATACTGCCATCCTTTTCAATGAAATAAAATTGGATGAGTTTAAGGATATAGTCAGAAAAATAAAACTTCCTATTTCCGTATATGTTTTTTCCCTGGAAGGTGATGATTTCAGAGAAGAGTTTGAAGATTTAAAAAATGATATAACGCTCTGCTCAATTCCCGAAGCCATCTTAAAAGTTTACAGAAGAATTTATGGCTTAGATCAGGCTAAAATGAAAAGGTAAAAAATGATTTATAAGGATTTGAAATACAAAGAAATAGCAGTAGGTCAATTACTTGCAAAAGCGAATGATTTGCTGGAGGATAGCAATAATGAAAGTCTAATCTTTAAAGCGCCAACAGGAGCCGGTAAGACAATCATCATGGCAGAATTCTTAATGCGATTTGTAAGCGAAAGAAAAGATCGCAGGACATTCTCTTTTATTTGGGCTGCGCCAAGAAAACTTCATTTACAGAGTAAAGAGAAATTAGAAAAATTCTATAAAGAGAATCGTATTCTGGAATGTTCAAATATTGAGGAACTTACAGATAAACTAATTGATGAAAATGAAATTCTCTTCCTTAATTGGGAAAGTATCAATAAAACAGATAAAAATGCTTTCATGCGGGAAAACGAAGAAGATTTCAATTTAACATCAGTAATTGCTAATACACTGGAAGAGGGCAGGGAAATTATCTTAGTGATAGACGAGAGTCATCATACGGCTTCGGCTGAAAATACTAAGGGTTTAATTGAAATTATGAAACCCAAACTGACAATTGAAGTCTCAGCCACACCGCACATGACATCAGATAATATTGTCAAAGTGAAGTTTGAGCATGTTGTTAAAGAAGGGATGATAAAAGAGAAAATCTCATTAAATCCCGATTTGAAAGAGGAAAAACTGGAAGGTGAAGGAAGTGATGAATTTGTTATGCGGGAAGCAATAAAAAAACGTGAGGAATTGAAAAAGAAATTCGAGTCAATTGGCAAGGATGATATTAATCCTCTTTTGCTTATCCAGTTGCCGGATAGCAGTAGTTTAGATTTCACCGATAAGAAGGAGGAAATCGAAGAACTTCTCGTAAAAAAATTTAACATCAGTACTACAAATGGCAAAATGGCAGTTTACTTATCCGAAGATAAGCGTAACCTTGAAAATATTTCCAAGAATGATAATGAAGTTGATGTTCTTTTATTCAAACAAGCGATTGCATTAGGTTGGGATTGCCCGAGAGCGTACATCCTTGTTCTTTTCCGTGAATGGCATTCTGAAAAATTCTCAATTCAAACCGTTGGCAGGATTATGCGAATGCCTGAAATAATGCGCTATAATATCGAGGAGTTGGATAAAGGATATGTTTATACGAATATTGCGAACAACAATATAAAAATTGAAGAAGAGTTAGCTAGAGATTACTTCACCATTTATACCAGTCGCAGAAATGAAACGTATAAATCAATTGATCTTGTTTCGTACCATATTTTGCGTCAAAGAGAAACTACACGCTTGGCTCCCTCTTTTATAACAATCTTTTTGAGACACGCCAAAAAGTTGTCTTTAAAAAATTCAATCAATACAAAGGTCGCTAAAATTACCGACCATATCCCAATTGATGGAATAATTCATTTGGAGAGAGTTGGAATCGTGGCAGAGCCGGTTGAAGTGTATAATGACATCTTGCTTGCGAAAACAACAACAGAACTCGAACTCGCTTTTAAGTATTTCGTTCAAGAAGCATTGCATGCAAGTGAAATTTTTCCCGAACAACGTTCGGTCGGTAGGGTTTGCACAAGCATTTATCATTTCTTTGCAGAGGAATTGAAGATGAACTACGGGGAAATGCAAAGAGAGATTATGACTATTGTTCTGAACAAAGGAAATATTCAGTACTTCAAGGATGCAATCAATGAATCATTAAAAGAATATAAAAATGCTCATCCCAAAGAAAAAAATAAAACGGTTAAGAATGATGAATTATGGAATATACCAGAAAGGATTGACTACAATGCAAATCATAAAGAAAGAAAGCCAAAGTTAAAAAAAGTAATCATGAATCCGTTCTATGAATCCACTTCACGTGCAAAGAACTGGGAAACCGAAAAAAGTTTTATTAAATACCTTGACAGCAATGACAAAGTTGGGTGGTGGTTCAAGAACGGTGAACAAGATGGAACATATTTTGCGGTCCCGTACAAAGATGATAAAGATGAAGATAAGACATTTTATGTTGACTTCATCGTGAGGTTTAAGAACGGAAAAATTGGTTTATTCGAC
>CAZRNW010000580.1:0-2640 GCA_964601535.1 uncultured Flavobacteriaceae bacterium | reverse complement strand
TTGATATTGGGGAAGATGTACCGACTTGTCTGGGTGTTCCTGCTTTGGTAAGATCAAATGTTTCTGCAATAACTTATTCGTGGAGCACGGGACAAACTACACCAAATATTTATGCCTTGCCGGGAACTTATACCCTTACAATCAATAACGGCGGTTGCTACAGTAGTGATGTAATAAGCGTTGTACCCTTCGAATTAAATCTATCCGTTCGTTTTCCGAATGTGGTGACGCCTAATGGTGATAATATAAATGATATTGTAGATTTTAAAAAATACAATTTCGAAGAAGTAGAATTTATTTTGTACGACCGCTGGGGAAAAGAACGCTTTAGAACAACAGAGAAGTTTGAGAAATGGTCGCCCGATTTAACTGATGGTACGTATTTTTATGTAGCAAATTATAAATCAAGCTGTACAGGTAAGTATAATACAGATAAAGGATTTATTAGTATTTTTAAATAAGTCAAGACAGGTGGTTTCGACAAGCTCAACCACCGCGTTTTAAGAATATCGGTGCCTGAGCTTGTCGAAGGCACAGAGTAGTAATATTGAAAAAGATAACATACATATTAATTTTATTTAGCTTTTTAATTAAGGCAGCAAACCCTCCTTCCATTATCTTCAAAGAAAACAAAGGCCAATGGCCGGAGAAAGTTTTGTTTGGAACGGAAATTTTAAATACAAAATTTTATGTGAATAAAAATTCTTTCAATTATTGTGTTTACAATCCTGAAGAATACATTCAAGGTTTCGGCAGGCATAAACCAACCGGAAAAGAAACAAGTATTCATGGACATAATTACGAAGTGATATTTGTTGGCGCTGACCTTTCGAATACAATAAAGAACAATGAATCTCCTGAGTATTATAATTACTTTCTGGGAAAAGACAGAAGTAAATGGGCAAGTAAAGTTAAAGCTTATGGAAATGTTGAGTTTAAAGAAATATATAAGGGCATCGACTTAAAACTTTACAGCAATAATATTAATTTAAAATACGATTTTATAATAAAACCTCATGCAAATCCGAATTCTATAAAACTGAATTTTAATTATACCGATGGAATTGACATTTTAGATGATGAATTGGTGATAAAGACTTCTGTAGGCAATATGATTGAAAGAGAACCTTTAGCTTATCAAATCATAAACGGAATAAAGAAACAAGTAAAATGCAAATATACTTTGCTCGACAAAAATACAATTGGTTTTATTTTTCCTGAAGGATACAGTAAGAATTATGAATTGGTGATTGATCCTGTCGTTGTTGTTTGTTCTTATTCAGGGGCATCGAGTTATGCTTTTGGTGATGCGTGTACGTACGATGCGAATGGAAATATTTATGTAGGCGCTGAGGCAGAAGTGGGTTATCCGACAACTACAGGAGCATTTCAGCTGAATGGTCATCCGGATACTGCCGCAACTTCCGGAAACATACTATATGATGTTGATGACATTGTAATTTCAGCTTACAATAGTAACGGCAATATAAAATTCTTTTCCACTTATATTGGTGGCGGGGATATGGATTATCCTCTGGATATTGTTGTGAAGAATAATGAAATAACAGTTATGGGCGGAACAGCCTCATTAGATTTTCCATGCACCGCAAATGGATTTGATACAACCTACAATTATAGTATGCTCTTTGGTTATGATTATGACATCACTATTTCAAAGTTGAATATGTCAGGAACAACGCTCCTTGCAAGCACTTATATAGGCGGAACGAAAGGCGAAATAATCTATATTAACAGCACTTCTGTCAATTGGGGATGGAATGCCGGTCAGATCGAATGTGATGTTCAAGGAAATGTTTATGTTATTGGAGGAACCAACTCGAGTGATTTCCCGGTAACAGCCTCAGCGATTTCAACTACTTTGCAGGGTACAACTGACGCATATGTACTAAAAATCAACAACACTTTGAGTAATTTGATTTGGAGTACTTTTCTTGGCGGAACTTCGCTTGAAGGCGGAGCATCAATCAAAATGGATGGAGCGGGCGGGGTTTATTGTTTTGGAACAACTAATAGTTCAGACTTTCCAGTCACTTCAGGAGCTTATAATACGGTGAAAAACGGAAGCGGAACAAACTATGATCTTTACGTAACTCATATTGATTCATTAGGCCAAATAATACTTGCTTCAACCTTTCTTGGAACAACAGCACAGGATGACGCCTATTTAATGGATCTGGACGGGACTAATAACGTGTATTTAGTCGGTTGTCATTCGTCTCCCGCTTCGTTTACTCCAAGCCCCGGAACTTATAATAATCCCAATGGATATAATTTTATTTACAAATTAAATTCATCGCTTTCGGCTTTATCATTTAAAACTAAGTTTGGTTTTCCGCCACCACCGGTTCTTCCTCAACCAAGTCCTTATTTAGGTTATACAGCCTTAAAAGTTGACAGCTGCGAAAAAATTTATATTGGAGGATTCTCAAGAAACATTTTACCTACCACTCCCAATGCTATTCAACCGTTTGGGGGAGGACCCACAGATATTTACGTTGCAATATTTAATCAAAATTGCGCTTCCTTAGCCTTTGCTTCATACTTCGGTGGAGCTGTAACTAATTCTTTAGCCGGAACTTGTTCTAGCTGTATAGGTGAAATGACCGGCACAGCAGATTT
>CAZRNW010000579.1:0-2648 GCA_964601535.1 uncultured Flavobacteriaceae bacterium | reverse complement strand
TTACAAGCAGAATTGAATATTAATACAGAGGTGCAAAAACGAGGTCGTATAAACCGAACCGGACAAATACTTCTGCCGATCTATGACTATGATATGAGTGCCATCCCTGCCGAAAAGCGTTTAATGATGATGCTTCAAAAGAAATTGAAATCATTGGATGCAAATACAACCTCAAATCAAAAACAAAGCACAAAAATTCTCGACGTTCCCGACTTTCTCAATAAGTATGGTGATAAAATAGTAACTCAGTATTTAAGTGAAAACCCTGAGATCAATAAACTGTTAGGTGATCCATTGCATTTACAAGACCCCGATAACGAGAAAGGCGAGATACTAGAGGATGCGGCGCATAAGGTATCAGGACGTGTAGCCGTATTATCAACAAAAATGCAAGAGGAGTTCTATAACGAAATCTCATCAAGCTACAACGACTTTGTAGAATACTTAAAGCAGATCGGTGAATATGATTTGGAAGTTGAAACTATGAACCTGCAAACTGAAACTATTTCAACTAAAGTAGTTCGTATGGGAAAAGGTGGAGATAGTGAATTTGGAACTGACAGCATACTTGAAAAAGTTAGTGCGAACGTCTTGCGTAAGCCTTTTAAGAGAGCTGAATTAGAGAATATACTTAAAGAAGCTCTTAGCGGAAAATCTGCAAAAGAAATACAAACGAAAATCAGTAAAGATTATGAAGATTATTCAGAAAAAGCATTGGCAGAAGACATTGCTGAAACCGAAAGCCATTATCAAAAAGAAATCGAGAATATTCCTAATGAGAAAAAAGCCTTAAAGCTGAAAGAAAAAGCAAGTCAAGGTGCTTATCTTAAATATATCGAGGAGCGAGAAAAAGAATTAATTGAGGCCAAAGGCAAGGAGATTGATCGGATCACAAAGCAGAACGCTAACCGAAAACAATATTTAACCGGGATGTTTAAGTTCTTCTTTATAGGAAGAAACTTACTTTATCCGGTTGCGTCTTTTTCGGATGGATACATCAAAGTAAAAGCAGTATTTCTCGGCTTTATTATCGACAAGAAAAAGAAGAATCCCTATGCACCAAGTAATATCAGGTTGCGTTTCGCCCTAGCTTCATCGAATAAGTACATCGCAATGCCGGCTTCATATACAAAAGATATTAATGGAATCGTCGGCGCAAGCCATGAAGTTGAAACATCAGACATGGAAACCACCCTAGATTTATGGGAATCCGCAATTAAAGAATCCGACGTAGCACGAAATACTAGGTTCATCGTTACTGGAAATTTGCTTCAAGCATTTGCCGACTACAAAGGCAAGTTAGTTTCTTTTACTACAATGAATGGAGAAGTTCGTAAGGGTATTCTAATGCCGGAGTATTGGGATAGCGAGGAAGAAATGGAAGACAAAGTATCCGTTCCTGTTTCAAGGGCTTCAAAAGTGGTTTCTTCAGTAGTGAAAGGTAACGGAATTACTACTGATAATGGCACTTCAATTTTTAATGAAGGAAATGAATACAAAGTCATCGTACCAGCTTCTCGTCAAAAAGGTGGAGACGTGTTCTTAGATCAGGACATACTTGCATTGGTCGAGAACAGTAATTTTGAAAAGACAGCAGATAAAATGGTTGCATATCTGCCGCATAAAAATCTTTACACTTTTTTAAGTATCCTTCAAACAAAATTTAATGATAGTGTCAAATTAGAACCGCATCAATTTAATCTTATCAAAAATGAAGGCGCACAAGTAAGAAAGCGGAATAAAATAGAAGTTCTCAGTCCAGAACAGATTGCGGAAGAAGAAGAAATTGCACTTATGGCAATGAGCCTTGAATTAGAAACTGAAACAGAATTAGAGTATTTACGCTTGCTAGAAGCGGCATAAAACATTTGGTCATGGAAATTAATAAGGATAATTATTTCGAGACAATTCAAAAAGTCGGGGTAGAGAACCTTTCGGACGTTTTGAAGAAAGGATATGAGTTTGTAAGCAGAGTTACAAAAGAAGGTGCTGACTGGAAAAGTTACCAGACGCATAAGAAACTTATAGACCTTCAGTTTTCTACATTGGGACTTTGGATGGATAAGGTTTATTTGAAAAAGGAAAAACATACAGCGCAGGAAACTAAACCAAGTAAAAAGCATGAGGTCATTACACAGAAAGAGAAACATCATAAACCTCATAGGCATAAAGTGGTGAAGGAAAAAAGGGAAGCTCCGAAAGGAAAGCAAATTAAGCAAGGCAAAAAGGAGAGATTTGAAAAGCCAAGAGTAAAAGGTAAAGGAGTTGAGCATATTATTCCTGAAGTATCATTTATTAAACGTTACGCTTTACTACATGGTAAATCCCGGACTGCGGATCAGGTAGCATCTTTTATCCGATCATTGCACAAAGCTATTGACGAATTGAGAATACGTAAAACCTCAAAATATGCACGTACTATAATTGAGATGCAGAAAGACCTTATTTCAAAACATCACAAAGCGCAAAAGAATAAGGATAAAACAGTAGATTTTAATTTCGATTCAAGAACATTAAACAGTCTCTACAAAATCGCCGGTGCGCAGGTAGTAATGCCTTCGGTAAGATTCATTAAAGCCTTTCATAATATTCAGTGTAAGGAAATATCAAAGGAGAAGGCGAACAATCTTTTAAAGCGAATTGAAAAA
>CAZRNW010000578.1:0-2670 GCA_964601535.1 uncultured Flavobacteriaceae bacterium | reverse complement strand
GCGTTCTTCTTTTGCTTTTTTAGAAGAATGCTTTTTGCGGCCGCAATCTGTAAAGAGCAGCGAAGCCAGAATTGAAAGTATAATCAGCTTCTTCATTGCGCCTGTTTATTAAAATAATATTTTCGTGCTTTTTCTAAAGCCGCATCGTTGACGAACACATCAAACAATTCACGGAAAGCGTTTTTATCAGCCACATATTCATGCACCGAATAACCTAACAATTCTTTTTCAATCATATTCGTGGCCGGATTAAAATACCAGCTCTCGAAAAAACGGATTTGATTAATGTTGCGGATAGTCGACATAGAATCGCAATTCATCCGCGATTGAATAATTTCATTTCCCTCGGCATCAAAACTCGATTCCTCAATCATGGCGCATTGAATAACGCGGTCTCTCAATTCCTTGGCGGAAGAAGGATTTGCCATTGGATTCACAAAAACCCTTGAGCCGGGATTTCTTACCAAAGCCCAAATTGCTTTGCGTAAGGCACTAAATGAAGTATTGTCTAAAAACTTATAATCTTTATCCCAATCTTCCTGATATTGGGTAATAGTCATTCGTCCGCTATCCGCTAAAAAATAGGCAGTTTTTACAGATTGGGTATCGCGCAATAAGATTTTATTAATCTTAAAGGGGGTAATTTCCATTCGCTTCTCGGTTTCGGAGGTTTTATCGTCCTTATTAGAGCAAGCCCAGAGGGAGAGTATGAGTACAAGTATGCCTAGTTTCCGTATCATTTTAATGTCATAATAAAGATATCCCCAAAAAGTCACAAAAAAAATTTTTTGTGACTTTTTGAGATGCTGCCTGGCGCCTTCGGCGGGCAGCATGACAGCCTACTCCAATGGGAGCTCGTCTTTCGAGGCTTCGTAGCCTTCGTCTACTTTTAAGTTGCCTGTTTTATAGGCAGCTACCGCCAATTCATCGCAGCGGTTGTTTTCCACGTTATCGGCGTGACCTTTTACCCATTTAAAAACTGTTTTGTGTTTATCTCTTATTTTTAGAAAGCGCTGCCATAAATCCACATTTGCTTTTTTCTTAAACCCTGTTTTCTGCCAGCCGTCGAGCCATTTCAAATTTATTGAATCAATCACATATTTTGAATCGGAATGCACAATTACTTTTGCATCCTTTTTTTTAATGCTCTCTAAAGCGACTATCACCGATAATAATTCCATCCTGTTATTGGTGGTGAGGCGGTAACCTTCAGAAATTTCTTTGCGGTGATGGTTGTACATCATTACAATACCATATCCGCCGGGACCGGGATTTCCGCTCGCAGCACCATCGGTATAAATATGTATAGTGTCAGTCATTCGTATTCTAGCAAGCGCAATTTCTTAAACGCAAAGATGCAAAGGATATCGCAAAGTACGCAAAGAAAAAACCCGCAGTAATAAACCGCGGGTTAATATTTTTATGCAGACCGGTCCCGGAGCGGAGCCGAAGGGCCGGATTAATGATGCCCTTCTTCTTTTGCAGGTTCTTCGTGTTTTGTTGAATCTGTTACTGCAGCGGTTTCAGTTGCGTGTTCAGCATGATGTGAACATTCTTTTCCTGCTTTGCAGCCTTCACATTCACCACAGCCTTTATCTGCGTGGTGTGTACATTCTTTACCTGCTTTGCAGCCATCACATTCGCCGCAACCTTTTTCAGCATGGTGCTCAGAACACTCTTTGCCTTCTTTACAGCCTTCACATTTTCCGCAGCCTTTCATGTCCACAGAACAATGTTCCATGCCTGCAGGATGTTTGCTGTGATCGCCTTTCATACATGCTTCCATGCATTCTTTCGAACACTCTTGTTTTTCTTCGCAGCAACCGTGACAAGGATTGCCTAAGCTTACAAAACATAAAATAATAAATACTGCCACCACTCCTAAAATTAATGGTGTGGTAAATGCCACCGATTTTGGTTCTGAGTGGCCGTTGTTGTTGTGGTTATCGTGTGACATATGTTTTTTGGTTTTCTGGTTACTGAGCTTGTCGAAGTATTATGTGGTAAAAATAAAATTTTATCGGAATTTATAAAACAGGTTTATTGCTTAACAAACTTAAAGTTTTGAACACTCTTTCCGTCGCTCAAAGTTCCTGAATAAAGTCCCTGACTTAATTTAGAAATATCGATGCTGTGTTTATTCACAGGCTCCGCATTTGAGATAGTTTTTTTCATTACAAGTTGTCCGGCTGCCGAATAAATTTCAAGATTCATCTCTTTATTTTTCGGAATAACTAAATTTAATTCGTTAACCACCGGATTCGGATAAATGGCTAATGCTACTTGCGATTCTTGCTCTTTAATTCCTACAAATGAACGGGGTACATCGCGGTAACGCACTTCATTCGGAACAAAAACTCCGAAAAGCATGGTACCATTTACTTCCATATAAGGGACTTTTTCTCCCAAGGTTAACCACTGATAACTGCGCACAAAATTATCGAATCCAAAAGCAAAAGCCGGATTGGTAATGACAATTGAATCTTTAGAATATTGTGTAGTAACTACTCTGATGCAGGCCTGGGTTCCCATTGGTGTTCTTACATATCCCCATCCGTCAACTTCAGTAATTCTGTAACCATTTTTTTTGTATACAAAAGGAATTAATGATGTTGATGGTGTAGATAACTTGAATGTTGTTGAATCGCGGTCGCCATAATTTAAAGGGAA
>CAZRNW010000577.1:0-2674 GCA_964601535.1 uncultured Flavobacteriaceae bacterium | reverse complement strand
GTTGTGAATGCAAAAAACTGGGATGTCGGTTTTATTTGTGGTGTTCCAGCATGGATACAGATTTTATTCGAGCGCATTATTAAGCATTACAACGTAAAAACTGTGCACGATGTATGGCCAAACCTGCGCATATTTGTTCATGGCGGCGTGGCAATTATGCCTTACAAAAGCAGTTTAGAAAAACTAACTTCTTTTCCTCTAATTTATTGTGATACCTATTTGGCTTCGGAAGGCTTTTTTGCTTATCAGGAACGTCCAAACGAACATCAGGCCATGAAACTTTTGTTCGATAATAAGGTGTTTTTTGAATTCATTCCTTTTAACGAGGGGAATTTTGATGCAGAAGGCGTTTTAAAACCAAACCCTACTGTTTTAGATGTGAGCGAAGTGGAGCTGGATAAAGATTACGCGATCATTATAACCAATTGCGCCGGTGCCTGGCGTTATATTTTAGGCGACACGGTTAAGTTTACAGATTTACGTCGCTTGGAGGTAATAGTAACCGGACGAATCAAACATTTCCTTAGCATGTGTGGCGAACATTTATCGGTAGATAACATGAACCGTGCTATCAAATTAACAGCTGATGACTTAGGAATTGAAATCAATGAATTTTGTGTAGCGGGTGTTCCGTACGAAAATTTATTCGCTCATCATTGGTATGTTGGCGTAGATAAAATGGTGGATGAGAAAATACTAAGGGAGAAAATAGATTCCCATTTAAAAATATTGAACGACGATTATAAGGTAGAGCGTACGGCAGCATTGAAAGAGATAATCATTACCGCTTTACCCGATGAAGTGTTTCTTAATTTTATGGCGTCAAAAAATAAATTAGGTTCACAACATAAATTCCCTCGTGTATTGAAAGGAAAGATATATGACGAATGGTTAGCGTTTTTAGAAAGCAATAAAAAATAATTGATCCTAAGTTTAATATATCAAACCATTATCATTGTCATTTTGCTGACCTTTTCATTCGGTCCGGCATTTTTTGCTTTAATTAATACAGGAATAAAGCACGATTACAAACATGGTGCTGTATTAGCTACCGGTGTTGTTTTAAGTGATCTTTTTGTTTGTATGATTGTAATTTTCAGCGTGCATTATGGCGCTACTAATTTTTTGCAGGATGAAAAGAACCAACGCTTTGCAGGCATATTAGCGGGTATTATACTATGTGTATTCGGAGCATTTCACTATCGAAAGCCAGTAAGTAAAACAGAAGAAAATACAGAGATCCTGGCTCCTTCTAACGTAAGACTTTTACTAAAGGGATTTATTCTCAACCTTTTTAATCCGGCTGTTTGGTTCTTATGGCTTGGAAACGTGACTGCTGTGGGTAAGTCGTTTAGTTATTCCTTAATTAAAATGATCATTTATTTTTCTGTGGTATTAGGATTAGTTTTGACCGTTGAATTGTTCAAGATCTTCCTTGCGGGTAAGATTAAGAAATTCTTCACCGACAGAATTATGCATATCGTAAATATCATTACGGGTACATTATTAATTATTTTTGGCATTGTATTAATTTATAATCATTTTTTTGAGCACTGATGAGCGAAGATAAATTCAAGGACCTACGGAAAACGCTTAACGAAACACAAACTTATCCTACAGTTTACATGTTTAAGTTCATCATGGATGCGGAACACAGGAAAATTGCCTTGATTGAAAACCTCTTTAGTGAGAATGCTGAAATTCATACAAAAGAGAGTGACAAAGGAAAATACATCAGCATAACCATAAAGGAAGTAATGATGAGCACCGATGAAATCATAGCAATTTATAACAGAGCTTCGGATATTAAAGGAGTGATGATTTTATAATGTCTGTCCATAGTATTTCAAATAGCATAGTATCCCTTAGCGTTGATTCACATGGCGCAGAACTTGTTTCATTGAAAAGCGGTGAAACGGAATTGCTTTGGCAGTCCGACAAAAACGTATGGCCGCGTTATGCTCCTGTGTTATTTCCAATAGTTGGAAAACTGAAAGATAATTTGTTTAAGTACCGTGATGTTGAGTACAAACTCAGTCAGCATGGTTTTGCACGGGATTTGGAATTTGTTTTGATAAATGAAACAAAAAACGAATTGGAATTTGAATTAACTGCAAGTGAGGAAACAATGATTGTTTATCCATTTCATTTTTCATTGCGTATACGCTATACCTTGGAAAGCGATGGAGTGAAAATAAGTTACTCTGTTTTTAATCCTGATAAAAGCTATTTGTTTTTCAGTATTGGTGCGCACCCCGGATTTAATTGTAATAGAATTAGCGGTGAGAGCCTGAACGATTTTTATCTCGAATTTGAAAACAAGAACGAGATTATAATTGAGAAACTGAGTAATGGCTTATTAAGCGGACAAAGTGATATTTTAAAACTGGAAGATGGAAAACTTCCGTTAAGTGCCAAACTGTTTGAATCAGATGCACTGATTTTAAAAAACAAACAAATTGAAAGTATAAAACTCTGTTCTGTTAAATCTAAAGAGAAAATCACCATGCATTGTAAAGATTGGCCTTATTTTGGAGTCTGGACTAAAAAAGGCTCGGATGCTTTTGTTTGTCTTGAGCCTTGGTTTGGAATAGCTGATAGTATAATATCTAAACAGAAGTTAGAATCAAAAGAGGGCATTATATTATTAAAACCTTGCTCGGGGTGGGAAAGC
>CAZRNW010000576.1:0-2675 GCA_964601535.1 uncultured Flavobacteriaceae bacterium | reverse complement strand
TGTATATTGAATTTGTTGAAGCGGTTCCGGAGTAACTATTTCCTTAAAACAGCAATCATTTTCTCAGCAATAATCTTACTTATTCTGTAATTTGATTCGTGTGTCCAACCGGCTATATGCGGACTCAACACCACTTTATCGCACTTAATTAAGTATTGCATAGCTGCAGGTAAAGCTGAAGCATTCAGATTTTCGAATGAAACCGATTCGTATTCTAAAACATCGAGACAAGCACCTAAAACTTTTCCGGATTCGAGAGCAGTAACTAAATCTGCAGTATTTAAACATTTACCCCGGGCAGTATTAATAAGATAAATGTTTTTCCTGAAACGCTCAATGAAATCTGAATTAATAAGGTAATTTGTTTCTTCGTTTAACGGAACGTGTAAACTAATAATATCACACTCAGTGTACAATTGTTCCATTGAACTTTCTTTTATTGCATTCGAGCCGAAACCCTTTTTGTATTTATCATACACTAACACATGACAATTAAAACCGGCCAGGCGTTGTGCGAATGCCGAACCCATATTACCGTAACCTATAATTCCGATTGTTTTTCCACACAGTTCTACACCTCTATTCTGAGCACGAAGCCAAATTCCTTTTCTAACCTCATCATCAACTCTTTTCAGATTATTGAATAACATCAATAACATTCCCATGGTATGCTCTGCAACTGCATCACGGTTGCCCTCAGGTGCACTCACACAGGTTATACCTTTTGATTTGGCGTAACTGACATCAATATTCTCCATTCCTGCACCAGCCCGGCCAATGCATTTCATTTTTTTTGCAGTGTCAATAATCTCAGGAGTGATTTTAAATTTACTTCGTAAAACCAGTCCATCATACTCCGGAATTATTTTTTTTAATTCCTCAGCTGACTTATCCCAAAACAAATCACACTGAAATCCTGCAGCGCGCAATGTTTCATGCAGTACTTCGTGATTCGAATCAACTAAAAGAATTTTTACCATCGTTCAAAATTAAGCATTACTAAATTGAAACGGATTTTAAAAAGTTTTTTTATCAGAAAATTGGCACATGTGCTGTTTATAAGAAGATTCAGGGATATTAACAATGTTCCACGCAAGTGAAACAAGGGTTATTAACAAAAACAGACTTAACTGTCAATACTTTAAAATTTGCTGTTAATAGTATGTTCTTATCGTGTTCATTGCGGTTTTTTCGTAACTTGAACTAATAATTGCACATTTGCCTCCCTGAAATTTATGAACCAAGAGAATCAAAATAAAACCCGAAAACGTATTGTAACAAGCACCGGAATTCCGGTAAACGAAATAGGTAAACTTCCTCCCCAATCAGTAGAACTTGAAGAAGCTGTATTAGGCGCAATGCTACTCGAGAAAGAAGCACTTAGCACAGTTATCGATATTTTATCACCCGAAAGTTTTTACAAAGAACAAAACGGAAAAGTATTTAATGCCATCGTTAATCTCTTCAACCGTTCTGAACCCGTTGATATTTTAACGGTAACTCAGGAATTAAAACGCACCGGCGAACTTGAATTTGTAGGAGGCTCATATTATGTTTCTTCGTTAACCAACCGTATTGCTTCATCAGCAAACATTGAATTTCATGCGCGTGTTGTAGCGCAAAAATTTTTACAGCGCGAATTAATCCGCATTGGCACCGAAACCATTAAAACTGCTTACGAAGACAGTACCGATGTTTTTGAATTATTAGATCACACCACTCAGAATATTTTTGAAATACTCGATAACAACGTGCGTAAGCAACACGATAAAATGAGTACTTTAATTACAAAAGCCTTAGATGAAATTGATGCCGCTGCCAATCAAAAAGACGGTTTACTTGGCGTGCCTTCGGGCTTTACGGCTTTAGACAGAATTACTGGCGGATGGCAAAAATCTGATTTATTAATCTTAGCAGCCCGTCCGGGTATGGGAAAAACTGCTTTCGTTGTTACCATGGCGAAAAATGCAGCTGTTGAGTTTAAAAAACCGGTTGCTGTTTTCTCTCTTGAAATGTCATCGGTACAGTTAGTAAAACGATTAATCTCCAGCGAAACTGAATTGCCTCAGGATAAAATTCTAAAAGGAAATCTTGAAGATTACGAATACCAGCAATTACACGAACGGATTAAAAATTTGGCGGTTGCTCCTTTATATATTGATGATACGCCTGCTCTTTCGATTTTTGAATTACGCGCAAAGGCCCGCCGTTTAAAAGAAAATCAAAAGGTTGAACTCATCATTATCGATTACCTTCAATTAATGAGTGGCGGCCCTGATGGAAAAGGAAACCGTGAACAGGAAATCTCACAAATTTCACGCGGATTAAAAAGCTTATCGAAAGAATTAGAAATACCTATTATCGCTTTATCTCAGTTAAGCCGTCAGGTTGAAAATCGTCCGGGCGGAAGTAAACGCCCGCAATTAAGTGACCTGCGCGAATCCGGTGCCATCGAGCAGGACGCTGATATGGTAATGTTTATTTACCGTCCCGAATATTACGGATTGGAAGTTGATGAGAACAACGAACCAACACGCGGTAAAGCTGAAATCATCATTGCAAAAAACCGTCACGGCGCTCTCGAAACCGTGAAGCTCCGTTTCATTGGTCAATATGCAAAGTTTGCTGATTTAGATTATACCGAAGGACAAGATTCTATTTATGGTTCTAATCAA
>CAZRNW010000575.1:0-2683 GCA_964601535.1 uncultured Flavobacteriaceae bacterium | reverse complement strand
ATCGTGAATAGGTTTTAATAAATGATCTTTGAACAACGGCTCGTAGTTACCTGTTGTCAAAATTTGGTTTGCATATAGAGCCAAACCCTTAATCATAAATTAAAAATTTAAAGCGCGAATGTTCTTGAAATACAGAATCCGAATTTAACCTGACTCTTACTCCAGGTATCAGTTGTATAGGGAATAAAATTATTTTCGATTAAAGCAGATGAGTTGGTAAAGAACATGCTGAAAACGTGTCCGCCTGTTTCAAGTTCAAAACCCAATGCCAAGGGATTAAACGCTGAAGAATTATTTTGATAGAAAGGAGAAAAATTATAAAAATAATCTCCGATTAAACACATGCGTTTGGTTACTTTGATGCGTCCGCCAACGCCCAGACTAAAGAAGCTATTCACATCTTCATCTCCCTTATCATTTACGCGCTGTAAAATATAATTTCGGTGCATGTAGGTTGGAAGAATTTCGAGCGACAACCAGCTGGATAATTTACTTGCAATAATTAATTGCGAAACATAGCTGAAACGGTGCATGTCGTTAGTCTCGAAATTTTTTACTGCACCGGCATACATTAAATCAGGTTTTACTGAAGTGTAACCCATGTCAAGGAATAAAGTCATTGAAACAGGAATTTTAAAATGTTCTTTTTGACTTAATAATTTCCACTTTATACTTCCGTCGTAAGTTTCTTTAAAACGACTGCGCCCTATGCCGATAGTAAGGTTGTCGGTTACACCATAATCAAACGACCACCTGATATCATTTGCATTATCAAAACCAAAATAAGAGTGCGCGGCTTCGTTTAAAGCGTTATCACCGTTATCCATATTATAAACATTACCAAACCGGTGAGAAATACGGAAATCAAGATTGCTCTTTTTTACTGTTTCAATAGTTTGGGCATTACCAAGCTTATAGGTTTTAAATGTAGCATACACTTTTTTAGGGCCTTCATCTTTTTTATCATCCACTAAACCCAATAAATCTTCCTGCGAAAAAACAGAAGCACTGAATGCTAACGATAAAAAAAGTAATGATGTTCTCATGGTATGGTTTTAAAACATTCAAATATAAAAAAAGGACTGAAATATTTCAGTCCTTTCTCATAAATAAGAGTAACAATTATTTTTTAACAAAAGGCTCAAGCGTGATGTTTACTGTTACATCAACCACCTCAGCTATGTTCTGTACATATAACGATGGCACTTTAATATTGTAATCGGCTACTTTGATTTTGAATTTTGAATTGAGGATGAGTTCTTCTCCTTTTTTGGTGATGGTTCCTTCTGTTGTGATATCTTTTGTAACACCATGTAAAGTCATTTTTCCCGTAACCGTCACTTTATTCTCACCATCTTTGGTTAAATCAACTTTCTCGTTTACTTTTCCTTTAAAAGTAGCAGTACGATTAGGGTAAGTATCTTTACCTGCGGCATCAAGAACTTTTTTATCAGTTTCTATATAATTTTCATTAAAATGTTCTTCCATTAATGCCGCTTTAAATTTGAACTGCGACATAACAACAGCAAACTGCATATCTGCGCTTTCTACTTTATAAGCAGCTATAGGATTTTTGTTGATTGCTTCAATATCTTCTAAAGGAGATTTTGATAGAAAATGTACACTTCCCGCATCTTTTTTGTGCTTATACGTTTGTGCATTAACGGTAAAACCGAATGCTGCCACAAGTAAACTTAAAATTATTTTTTTCATAAAATGATTGATTCAATAATCATACCAAAAATAGAGATTATTTAATAATATCCTCGTCTTTTAAATACTTTTCTATTAGTCGCGGTAGTGCATATTTGTGAATAGAGGCCATATTCACCTTTTTTAACAGCTTTGTTTTTAATTCCTGCTTTAGTTGTATTGCATAAAACACAGTATGCAGGTTTTGGTGAGAGAGAACATGTTTATAATCTTTTGAAACTGATTTTAAAATTATATTTTTCGAAGAAGTGATTTTTGAAAGTTCTTTACTCTTTAATAAAGCTTCAGGTTTTTGTTTTTTATCTGTTTCAATTAAATAAAATTCGTATAGTCCTTCCCAAATATCTTTTTTGTTCCGCTTATTTAAATAGAGGTTGTTCTTGTACCGGAACATCATGTAATTAAAGAAGCGGTCGCGCACTTTTGTTTTCTTTGCTTTAAAAGGAAGTTCATTTACTTTTTGTTTTTGGAAGGCGATACACTTATCATTAAAAATACAATTCGTGCAATCAGGATTAACCGGCCGGCAATACAAAGCGCCAAATTCCATAATAGCCTGATTAAAATTTGCAGCATCTTTATGCGGAATTAATTCATCTGCCAGTTTCTGAAAATATTTTTTTCCTTCCGTACTATCAATAGCGAACTCCACTCCAAATACACGGCTCAAAACACGGTAAACATTTCCGTCAACCACCGCATGCGGTAAATCGTAAGCTAAACTGGCAATGGCCGCCGCGGTATAATCACCAACTCCCTTCAAGTTTTTTATAGATTCGAAGGTGTTTGGAAACAGGCCTTTATGCTCTTTTACCACAAATTGGGCCGCTTTATGCAAATTCCGGGCCCTTGAATAGTAACCCAAACCCTGCCAAAGCTTTAAAACCTCATCCAAAGGTGCTTTGGCCAGATCTTTAATGGTCAGATAATTCTCAATAAATTTAAGATAATAGCTAAGTCCTTGATTTAC
>CAZRNW010000574.1:0-2697 GCA_964601535.1 uncultured Flavobacteriaceae bacterium | reverse complement strand
TTCCCCTCCTCAACGAGGAGGGGGATACAGGGGGTGGTGGAAATTGCCCGCTGTTCGTCACCGGGACCAATTCGCTCTATCCTCCGAAATTTCGCGGCGCACGCGCTTTTTCTTCCCTCTGAGTGACGGATGTGTGCGATGGGGAGAGGGGATACGGGGGTGTGTTGAATGAGCAAAAAAAAGAGAAGGACTCAAAGGTTATTTTGAATTATGTTTTACAACCGTCTTGCAGAGTTCAACAAATTCTTTTAGTGTCATGTCGCTTTTAGCATCGTTAACTATCCATGAACAAATTCGAAATTCAAGTTTTCCATTGACATCATTGACATGGTCAATGGTAGGGAGATTCTGAAATTCTTTCTTATATCCGCGCTTCCCTTTTTTTGATTTTGTATTATCGTACGTTCCAATGAGATGCCAATCGAGTTTTTTGCCCGTGTAAAAATCTAATCCTTTACTTAATAGTACTGCTTGATGAATTGCGGCCTTGTAATGTTCGTTTATGGAATAAGTTGATCCTCGCCTTCTGTCTCTACGGACATGAGCCTGAGATTTTGCCGCCAACCAGCGCAGATATTTCTCTTCCGTGCAGACGCCTTGAAGAAAGTCCGGGAACGGATATTTTATACTTGGCATTACGCGTTTATCAAGGCGAATTTGAGATCAATGTAAAATTAGTGGTGTAAGTTGCAAAATGAAAGAGGCAATCGAAGATATATCGGATAAGTTTGTTAAGATAGAATTAATCAAAGCAAGGCTTTTATTCTTTTTTGATAGTTGAAGTTTTAGTGACTCAATATCTTGTATAGCATCAACGATTCTTTCGGTAGAAAGAGTGGAATCTTTTTTTATTGTTTCTGTGATTAACAAAATAAGTTTTTCTATATCTGGATTCTTGGTAGAAGCAGTTTGAGTAGCATGCGGTGAATGTGTAGCGATATTACTGTTTGAGACATTTCCATAAATTTTTGTGCTATTGTCTATTGTAATATAAGAATTAGGATTTGCTCTATATTTTCCGATTATACCAGTGCTGCCACCTTGTTCGACAAAAATTGCACCCCCGCCTGTAATCATGGCCCATGTTTCCCCTACCGTAAAATCCGCTTCGATTAAATTTCTGTCATGTAAGTATTTGGCAATATTATATACTCTCATTTTATCGTTAACTCCAAACTTACTGGCAATTTCATCGAGAGATATTCGCGTCCCGTGGCCATTTTTTTCAGCCTCGTCAAATACAACAGTTAAAAATAATTCTGCTAATTCGGTATTAGACATAATTTAAAATATTACACAATGGTTCTTACAAATTGCCTAGCACTTTCTAATTCAATATCGGTTTTTAAATCTTTTTTGCTTAAAACCTCACTTACCCACGCTGGTCCATGATTGCCGATTGTTCTGGCAAAGCCTTCCAGTTCACCTACTTCTACAATGAACAAACCCAATGCAATTAATTTAGTTTTTAACTGTTCAAATGCATTGCTGGCATCTCCAGATGGTATGAAAGCCTTTCCTGATGATTTTGCTTCTGACCACGGGGAGGATTTTTTTAACACTGATTGCAATTCCTTTATTCTTTCTTTAGGAAATGCACTCGATGTTATTTGGGAAAAAATATGATCAATGACTTTTTTTAATTCCGTCGTAAGCAAATCCGGTCGCTTAGAATCAACCGCTGTTTTTACAATTTTCCAATTACCGCTTATATCAGCCCATTTTCCACCGAGGTCTTCATAAATTTCTTTCAATGGATTTTCATCATTTAAAATATCAAAATCCACAACTACCGAGATGGAAACGTTCAGTTTTTTTAATGCCTTTATCGCAGTTGGTATTCTATGCTTTCCACCACAGTGCGTGAATAATACATCTGGGTTTATAGTCTTTTCTATTTCTGAGATGGCGTCAAGAATAGCAGAATAAAATCTACAATCAGAGTCACTTTCACAGATTATTACTTTTGAGTGAAAAAGGCTGTTAAGGATATTTGAATGTCTTAAAAGAGAATCATTCCATACAGACTTAATATCGGATGAGTTAAGTTCAAATATTTTATTTGTTGAGTTTTCACGTTGAATACGAATTACTTTGATTCTATTAGTATTTGAATCAAGCAATCCTTTTAAAAAATCCTCGCTATGAGTCGCAAGAAACATTTGACAATCCTGAGGTAAATCTTTTGCAAGCATTTTACCCAATAGTCTTGCTTGCGGTGGATGAAGAAATGCTTCTGGCTCATCAATTAACAGCATTGCGTAACTTGAATTAAAGGAGTGAAGCATAACGCCAACAAAACTCTTCATGCCATCTCCTTGTGAATCTAAAGGAGATAATTTTTCAACTTTTTGTATGTATGATATCGATAATCGATCTTCTCCATTCTCTGTTATTGGTCTCTTCCCTACAAAAAGTGGGACAATCTTCCCGGCATTTCTGTGAACAACCAAATCTTGGCCAAACGCGGCATAGAAATACTCTGAAAATTTGTGTTCAAGAGTATCATCAATTAATAAATTATGAATAGGATGATGAGGGGCTTCTCTTAAAACAGAAATATTTTCCGGAGAATTTACAATTTGTAATCTATCATTAGTTCCAATAATATTTGCAAAAAGATCTGAGAGATGAACTAATCCTCTATTTTTATAATCGTTAATAAATACACTTATAGTTGAATGAGCCATCGAGAGT
>CAZRNW010000573.1:0-2699 GCA_964601535.1 uncultured Flavobacteriaceae bacterium | reverse complement strand
AATCTGCCTGAACCGGAAAAATTTTGTGAAAGCAAAGCACATGTTTAATCTGATGTGCATTTCCCGAATAAGCTTTTGCTTTCCGGAAAGAAGCCAGCGTTAATTTCTGCACTTCTGCCAGTTCTTTGTTTTCTTTCTCAGAAACAATATTTATGATATGTACAAAGCTTGTCATTTTAATTTGCGCATCAGCGAAGAAAAAATCAAACTGCCTTTATTCCGCAGCGATAAAACAAATTTTCTTTTTTCATTTCCTTCCTTTAATGCTTTTAATCCTTTTTCCATTTCAGTTTTATTATCCGCCATTAATTTTAAAAAACGTTCGCGGGCATGCTTGTATAAAACTTCATCGTATTTATTACACGCTAAAATAAGTTTTTCTGTCTCCTCATCCAACTCTTTTGTGTCAATTGTGTAGGAAGATTTGTTTTCCCTGATATAATAGAGAGGAGCCCATTGCATGTGATGCGACAATAAAGCCAGACTTTCATCAAAATACTCCGTTAAGCCAAACACTTTGAAATGCGCGTCAAAGTTTTTAATGGCAGTTTCAAGATCGCTTTCATTAATTGTCATGTAATCTTTACCAACGTTATTTGAAAGATAGCGCACCATTAAATTATCTATCTTTTTTGAGAGACCGCTTTTCAAAAAATCTTTCAGTTGGTAATCGGCAACGTTAATTTTACTTTTGAGTCCGTGTTCGCCGTCACCTTTTATATGTCTGTAACTCGATAAAACGCGTTCTCGCGGATTCCTCAGAAATGTATAGTATTCTGTTCCTCTTTCAATGATGATATCAGGGTTAAAAGGCACATGTCCGTACCTGAGATCAAACTGATTTATAAATTCAGTGGAAAGCTTCGGGAAATTTTCGAAAGCAGTGTGGTAATATTGCGCTAACTTTTTCTTCCATTTAAAATGCCTGGCCAGGGTTAAAACAAATGTTGTACCCGCCGTTTTCGGAATGTGTACAAACATAAATTGTTTCATGACTTTTTGCATTTTCCTTAAGAAAGCTTATAAAATCAAAGATATTAATTATTATATTAGCAAAAGGATTTTCCTTTCATTCAAAACGTTTAAAGACTGAACCATGAATAAAAATGATATTATTAATGAAGTTAGAGGCTTTGTTGCTGATAAATTATTTAGTAACGGTGCTCCGGCTGATTTCACAAACGATACAGCGCTTATCAGTACGCGCCTGCTTGACTCCATTGTCGTGCTTGGTTTAATCAGTCATTTAGAAGAAAAACTGAACATTGAGTTTGAGGCGCATGAAGTAAGCGTTGATAATTTGGATACCATTAATAAAATGGCCGATTTTATATTACAAAAGTTAAAGAAATAATCACCAAACATCTTATTGCCGGCGGCAATAAACAATTTCTGTCAGACGAAGGCAACAGAAGCATAACTTATACTGAACTTCTTGAACGCAGCCGCGGATTTAATGCCTGGATCCAAAGCAAAGCACCCGGATTAATAAATCAGCCCATTGCGGTTTGGGGCGACAAAAACACAGCGCTTATTGCTTTTATTTATGCCATTCTTGAAACGGATAACGGTTATTTGCCAATTAATCCGGAGTGGCCCGCTAACCGTGTTGAATTTATTTTAAAGCACGCAGGTTTGCAGGGTTTAATCATCGAAAACAATTATTTAGCTAAAGCCAGCGAAATTATTCAGAGAGTTTGTCCTTCTTACGAAGAAATGGTGATTAACGAAAACTATTCCTTCATCAAAACAAATTTACCTGCAAAAACATATCCGAAAGATTTAGCTTACATTTTGTTTACATCCGGCTCAACAGGTTTCCCGAAAGGGATTGTGCATTGTTACGATGGATTGAACTCGTTTTTAAAATGGTCTAAGAAAGAGTTTGGTAAATATAAAGTCAGCCGTTTTGTTTCTGTGGCGCCATTGAATTTTGATTTGTCAGTTTTTGATTTATTTTTTCCGCTCATTACCAAGAAATCACTTTTTATTCCTACTCAGCAGGGTGTTTCCAATCCGCGTTTTTTTATTGAGAATGTGTGTAAGCATAAAACAGAGTGTATTTATACAACGCCTTCTTACTTAAAACTCTTATTACAAACAGCAAGGCTGCAGAAATACGATTTACGTTTTGTGAAATTAATTTTAATTGCGGGCGAGCAATTGAATTATGATTTGGTACTTCAGCTGAAGCAACATTTTACAAAAGCAGTTTTTTATAATTTATACGGACCAACAGAAACCAATGTTTGTACTTATCATAAAATTGATTTCAAGAAAATTAAAAAAGGTGATCACAATGTACCAATCGGGAAACCTTGTAATGCGGAGGAAGTAAAAATCAATAAAGCATCGCAACTGACTTATAAGGGAAAACTGCTAATGAAAGCGCTGATTGACGAAAAGGGCATCAGTTTAGTAAAACCCGGCGCAACTTACGATACGGGGGACAAAGTAAAAAAATTAAAGAACGGCGCATTGGAGTTTGTTGGCAGGGCAGATAATATGATAAAGCGCAATGGTTTTAGAATTGAATTGCCCGAAATAAAAAATGCATTGGCGGCTTTCGAAGGAATTTCGAATACGGAAGTGATGGCAAATGATAATCCTAAAGTTGAAATTTTGGCTTTTGTGGAGAGTGAAAAAGAAATAAGCGAATTGGCTTTGCGGACTTTCTTATTAAGCAAATTACCTTCTTA
>CAZRNW010000572.1:0-2699 GCA_964601535.1 uncultured Flavobacteriaceae bacterium | reverse complement strand
ATGCCCCGCAAAAGAAAAAGGGCGGTGCTTAATTTTTTGAAAACACTAATTAAAATATTTCTCTTTTGTTTTTTTCCTGCAATTATTTTTTCGCAGAATGTTACCATCAGCGGTTATGCAAAAGATAAAGCAAACGGAGAGAGCGCTCCCGGTACCACCATTTTAATTAAGGAAATAAATAAAGCCACTTCAGCCAACCAATACGGTTTTTATTCGCTCACAGTTCCAAAAGGAAACTACACAGTTGTTTTTACATTATTGGGTTACCAAACATACACCGAGAACATTAATCTGGAAAAAAATTTAAGTCTTAACGTAAATCTTTCTTCAGCCGAAGAACAACTCGGCGAAGTGGAAGTAACAACCGATAAGCCCGACCAAAACGTGAAGTCGTCGCAAATGAGTTCCATCACCATGGACATGACGGAAATAAAAAAAATACCGGCGTTTATGGGCGAAGTGGATGTTTTAAAAACCATTCAGTTAATTCCCGGTGTGAAATCAGCAGGCGATGGGAATAGCGGTTTTTATGTCAGAGGCGGTGGTCCTGACCAGAATTTAATTTTATTGGATGAAGCTCCTGTTTACAATGCTTCCCATTTAATGGGATTCTTTTCTGTATTTAACGGAGACGCCATAAAAAATGTAAACCTGATTAAAGGAGGTATGCCTGCACAATACGGCGGAAGACTTTCTTCTGTTTTGGATATTTCGATGAAGGAAGGTAATAACCAGAAATTTCATGTCACAGGCGGAGTTGGTGTTATTGCATCGCGTTTAACTATTGAAGGACCAATTAAAAAGGATAAAGCTTCTTTTATTGTGAGCGCAAGAAGAACTTATATTGATGTATTATCGAAACCATTTTTTAAACCTGGTTCTCCTTTTGCAGGAACCTCTTATTTCTTTTATGATTTAAATGCAAAAGTGAATTATAAGTTTTCGGATAAAGACCGTTTGTTTTTAAGTGGTTATTTCGGGCGTGATATTTTTAAATTTAATAATGAAGAGGATGATTTTAAAACCACCATTCAATGGGGTAACGCAACAGGCTGTTTAAGGTGGAATCATTTATTCAGTTCTAAACTATTTTCAAATGCTTCTGTTATTTTTACAAATTATAATTTTTCATTTGGCGCCTTGCAGGATAATTTTGAGTTAACGATACGTTCGGGTATAAAAGACTGGAACTTTAAGTACGATGTAAATTATTTTCCGAATCCGAGACACAATGTAAAAGTAGGCGTGAATTATATTTTCCACACCTTTATTCCAACAAGTGTTTCGGCTCAGCAAGGCGATACTAAATTCGATTTGGGACAAGTGATTAAATTATATTCTCATGATGCTTCTATTTACGCCGGCGATGACTGGGACATTACCGAAAAACTGAAAGTGAATTTTGGTTTGCGTTTCGGCTGTTTTGCGCAGGTAGGTCCGTTCACGCGTTATACAAAAGATTTTTTAGGCAGACCATCAGATACCATAGTTTACAAGAAAGGAAAGAAAGTAGTTGATTATAATGGGCTCGAGCCGCGTATTTCCATGCGTTATTCACTCTCCAAATCGTTTTCTCTGAAGGCATCTTATACACTTAACTATCAGTATATACATTTAGCTACCATGTCATCGGTAAGTTTACCAACGGATGTTTGGATGCCCTGTACTGAAGAAATTAAACCTCAGATTTCAACGCAATACGCTTTGGGTGTTTTTAAAAATTTTAAAGACAACAATTATGAATCGAGTATTGAGATTTATTATAAAGACATGAAAAATCAGGTGGATTATAAGGAAGGGGCAACTCCATCTGATAATGTTTTTGATAATCCTGATAATGCTTTTACTTACGGTAAAGGATGGGCCTATGGTGCTGAATTCTTTTTGAAAAAACGAACCGGAAAATTTACCGGATGGATTGGCTATACTTTATCCTGGACCTGGCGTCAATTCGATGCGATTAATTATGGCAGGCCCTATTTAGCAAAATACGATAGAAGGCATGATGCATCACTTGTTTTAACTTACGATTTAAACAATAAATGGAATTTCGGTTTGGTTTGGGTTTATGGAACAGGTAACAGAGGAACTTTGCCAAATGGTTTCTTTTTGTATGAAGGAAGTTTGAGTAACGATTATGGTTTACGGAATTCTTATCAGTTCCCTGCTTATCACCGCATGGATTTAAATGTGACTTTTACGCCTGACCGCGCGAAACATTTGATAAAGAAAAAAGCGAGAATGGAAAAGCGTTATGCGAAAAAAGGAAAGGACCCTTCTAAAATGGTTGTCACACCAAAATGGATGAAAAATTTTGAGAATAGTTATACTTTGAGTGTATTCAATGCGTATTGCCGTTACAATCCGTATTTTATTTATTATACCAAGAGCGGCGATTTTTTAAATGGAAATTTGAAAGTGACAGCGAAGCAAGTTAGTTTGTTTCCGATTTTACCGAGTATTACCTGGAATTTTAAATTTTAGCCCGTTGGACTAATATTTATTTGGAATTATGTAAGAAAAGAAAATAGGACCAGTTTAGAATAGTTTAGAAAGTCCTACGTGCTAAAATTTAAGAATGCAGAATTAAGAATTAAGAATTCAGAATGAGAAATTTAAGAAATAGTAAAATTATGGAATTGAGAAATTTATTTCTTATGGTGATTTTGTGTTTGCTTGTTCTTTCTTGCCGGAAAACT
>CAZRNW010000571.1:0-2708 GCA_964601535.1 uncultured Flavobacteriaceae bacterium | reverse complement strand
ATTAATTCAATTTTATTATGAAGAATGTTTTATACGGAATTGTTGCTGTGCTCGCCATTTGTGTAGGAATTTTGTTTTACCAGGTGCAATCGCTAAAAAACGGCTCTGATGTTGGTACTGAAAATTCTGAGGGGGGAAATAAAGAAGTAAAAAAGCCGGTGATTATTAATTCGGCAACTGATCCTTTGCCAAAAGGGAATATCGCTTACATAAACATTGATACCCTCAATGAAAAATATCTATTCATTTCTGATTACGTGAAGGTTTTAAAGAATAAACGAATTGCATTAGAAACGCAAATGCAGGCCATGAGTCAGAAATTCCAGGAGGATTATGAAGCAGCACAACAATCTGCACAAGCAGGTTTATTGCCTCCTGCCGAAATGGAAAATAAGAAGAGAGATTTAGAAAGACAACAACGTGAATTGGAGAACAAACAAATTCAAATGGACAAACTGGCGATGGACATGCAGGAAAAAAACGAACAACTGCAAAACGACGTTAAACAATTTTTATTGGTGAATTACGAAGGAAAATACGATTTTATCATGGCTTATACGGCAGCAGTACCAACCGTTTTATTAGCGAATCCGAAACTTGAAATTACCTATCAGGTACTGGATGCACTAAATAAAGAATACCTCAATAGTAAATCAACAAAAAAATAAAACTATGTCGAAACTATACGAAAAAATAAAAGCAGTGGAAGAGTTTCACGAGGTTTTTAAAATCGGAAACGCCTCTGAAATTACGCTGGTAGAAGAAAAAGATTATACCCTTCGCTATAATTTAATAAAAGAAGAAAACGAAGAATATCTCGAAGCCTGTAAAAATGGCGACATCATTGAAATTGCTGATGCGCTTGGCGATCAATTGTACATTTTATTCGGAACCATATTAAAACACGGACTTCAGCATAAGATTGAAGAAGTATATGATGAGATTCACCGAAGCAACATGAGTAAATTAGATGAAGGAGGGCAGCCCATCTACCGCGAAGACGGCAAAATATTGAAGAGCAGTTTGTATTTTAAACCGAATATTAAATCGGTTTTGGAAAAATAATTATTGTCTTTTTTTTTGGTTTTTCGTCCCAATTAAGTACCTCTGAAATTAGCAATTCTTAATAAATTGTTGATACTATATACTTGATTATAAGTTATTTATAGACTTTGTCTTTACCTTATTATTTAGTACCTTTAATCAAATTTTTTAAAATGAGGAAGAGTCTGTTTTTTGTATTGCTTTTGATAAGCACTATTTCATTTTCTCAGGCTCCTCAGTTTTTAAATTATCAGGCAATCGCCAGAAATTCTTCAGGTACAATTGTTACAAGTCCGATCGGAATTAAGTTTGAGATTATTCAGGGAAGTGCAAGCGGTACGGTTGTTTATGAAGAAACGGATAATATTACACCAAGTGCAGCCGGAGTTTTTACTGCAGCAATCGGAGCAGGCTCAGCAGCAGTCGGTACCTTTTCAACTATCAATTGGGCTAATAGTCCATATTTTGTAAGGGTGTCCATCGATCCATTAGGCGGAACAGCTTATTCAACTGTTGGAACCAGTCAATTACTTTCTGTACCCTATGCATTGTATGCCGAAACTGCAGGTAATACGCAAACCGTTAGTATTACCGGTCCGAACGTTACAGGAACTTATCCGAATTATACTATTACACCAGCAGGCGCTTTAACACCGAGTACTGGTATTTCAATTTCAGGCGGAACAATTACAAATACTGCACCTAATCAAACTGTAAACATAAGCGGACCGGATGTTACAGGGACCTATCCGAATTATACTATCACTCCTGCGGGTGCATTAACAGCAAGTACTGGTATCTCTATTGTTTCCGGTACAATTACAAATACTGCACCAGATCAAACTGTAACAATTAGCGGTGCAGTAGGAACCTATCCAAACTTTACACTAACGCCAATTCCTGCTACAACTATTACACCGGGTAATTCTAATATTACTATTACCGGTTCTGATCCGAGTTTCACAATTTCCTCAGCACCAACTTTATCTTTGGTGGGTGCTGTTTTAAGTATATCAAATGGTAACAGTATTACGCTTCCAACAGGTACAACTTATACTAACGGTCCGGGGATTGCCCTTACTTCAGGAACAATTATTACGAATACCGCCCCAGATCAAACTGTAACCATAGGAAACGGAACGAATGTGAATGTAACAGGAACCTATCCTAATTTCGTTGTCAATTCAACCCCTACTTTAGCATTAAATACAAATACATTAAGCATTAGCGGCGGTAACTCTGTGGTGATAAACATGCCCAACCCGCCAATTGCAGGCCCCGGTATTTCAATTGTATCAGGAACAATTTCAAATACTGCAATGAATCAAACTGTAAACGTTAGCGGACCCGGTGTCATTGGAAGCTATCCGAATTATACTGTTACTGCTACTCCGCAAACAAGCGTTAGTTCAGGAAGTTCAAATGTGATTGTTACGGGTTCTGTCCCAAGTTATAGCGTTATTGTTTTGAACCCTGTTATTTCAGGAGCAGGAACAACAACTGTAACCAACGCAGGAAATAATTACACGGTAAATTCGCCTCCGGTAAATATGTCGTATTTACCTGCAACAGGAGTGCTTTCTTATACACCGGCTACAGGAACAAATACAATAAATATTTTACCAAGTTTAAGTTTTACTAACGGGGTTCTAACCATGGGAAGC
>CAZRNW010000570.1:0-2716 GCA_964601535.1 uncultured Flavobacteriaceae bacterium | reverse complement strand
CAGGCCACGGCCTTACCGGCAACCCTCCCGCGCTCCTTCCGCCCCTCCTTCTCCGAGATCGTTTCAACTGTGAAAATAAATTTCCCGCCATTCGGTAATTCCATATAATAATCACCATTGTCTTTGGCAAAATAAGTTCCTACAATCTGACCATTATCCATGTTCTTAACCGTAATCTTCGAGTCTAATCTTTGTCCCGCACTTTCTTTTAGAACGCTTCCTTTTAATACTGCAATAGCCATTGGTTTGCGTTCGGTGTTTACTTTTAAAACATCAATTTTTCCGGGCGGACTTTGTCTTCCCGTTGAGAAATATGCAATCTTTCCTTCTTCATCCGTAACAAATAAATAATCATCATCGGGCGAGTTAATCGGGAATTCCATGTTAACCGGCAGCGACCATGAATTTGTTTCTTCATTAAATACAGATTTAAAAACATCATAACCGCCAATGCTGTTAAAGCCTTTTGAGCTGAAATAAAGTGTTTTTCCATCGGGGTGGAGGAATGGATAGTCTTCATCAAATTCAGTATTGATGCCCGGGATTTTTACGGGTTTAGAATAATTATTATCTGATAAACGGGTTTTGTAGTAGATGTCCCGGCCGTTATCTCCGTTATCGCCATAACTTGAGAAATACACTTTATCGCCAACGCGGGGAATGTAAACAACCGATTTGTCTTTTTTCCGTTTATCGTATCCGGTTTTAAAGTCATCCGGTTTTACCAATAGCCTTCCGCCAATGCTTGTAAGGTCATAGCTTCTGAAATAATCTGCTTCGTTCAATTGCTTTTTACTGATGACAACGAGTTCAGACATAGTAGCGAGTAAACGTTTACCATTTTTACAAGCTGCAATTTCTTTATCTACCTGCAGGCGTTTTTGTTGTGCCGATGAGCCAATTTTTTTATAATCCTCGTAATATTTGAGTGCCTCGTCAAACTGATAATTGATATGATAAGCTTTTCCGAGATAAAAAACGGCATCTTTAGGTGCGTCTTTCGGATGATTTGCAGCTAATTTTAAATAGGAAAAACACTTCTTTTTATTAGGTTCAGAATATAACATACAAACCCCTAAATGATAATTGAGGTCAGGATCAGTTCCATGATTAGATACTAATTGGGCATAGAGGGGATAGGCCTTTGTAAAATCATCATCTTCAAACAAACGCTCAGCCTCTTTCCGGAGTTCTTCTTCGCTTTTAAATTGTTGAGCTTTCAAATTGCTGATTAACAACAAGTTAATAACAATAAAAGTCACAATAAACTTAAAAGGCCGGAATTGCATACCGCTTATACGGAGGTATAATTGATTATGATACAAAAATTTAGCCAAATTTAGTGTTTAAGCTTTATATAAAGATGCTATTTACCTAATTTTTTCACACTTAAAACCCGTTAAATCAATTAGTTTTTACCTAGTAAATGTTAATTTGTAAGAAGTCAATTTTTCTGCCTTTTTTTTCGTTAACTTAGTATTCTAACCTTAAAATTATAACCATGATTAAAAAATTACTTTCAATTATTGCTTTATGCGCTGCTTTCACTTCTGTGAACGCCCAATTAAATCTTGTGGCTGAACCCGCAGGGCCTCTTACTAAACAACCTGTTGTTGAGTCTCCTTATTCTAATTTGAATGTTGCTTCAAAGGCATCAGCAGTTACTATTGGTGATACTTTATGGTATTACTTCAATAAGCATTACTACAGAAATTTACCGGGGGTTGGTTTTTATACCTTCCTTTCGCCGAACACCTCTTTTGTAACGCATATGGGTTCGCGTTTTAACAATACGAATCCTAATATGTCTGTTATAGGATTAGAGTGTATTGCTGCCCGTGTTTCTTCGTCTCCAAGTGCAAGTGTCACCATTCGTATGTATTTAACGAATGTTGTTTCAGGTATGCCAGTTTTACCTGCTATTGATTCAATTTCTGCGGTTTGTACAGGTACTGCCGGAACATTTTTAGGAGGTAATTTCGTAACTCCAAAGTTTGTAAGTGGAGATTATGCTGTTTTATTCCAGTGTATTCCAACCGTTGCAGGCGATCAGGCAAGAATGTACATGAATAATGCACACGTTGCTGCTGCTACTGCAACTTCTGCAGTAACCGGAAGTAAATATGGCGAAGGGTATGGTTATTTAAGAGCAACAACTGCTGCAACTGTTCCATCTGTTTTTATTAATACAACAGGTGCTTTCATTAATGCAGATACAGATTTTGAATTCCAGGTGGCTCCGCGCGTAGCGTTTAGCGCTTCTGCAATTCAGTCTTCACCAACAGGAACTTATTGTACAGGAACTGCCTATACATTCAGCAATAACTCTTCTTACCAGTTAGGCCACCGTCAGTATAACTTAAATGAGTTTTACAGAATGTGGAGACCATTTAACAATACTGTTACTATTACTCCTGATTCGGTTTATACTTGGAATTTCGGTGATGGAACAGGTAATTTTTATACAACTACAGGTATGCCAAATATTGCACATACATATGCAGCTCCAGGTGCATTCACCGGAACTTTAACTGCAAAATACCAACGTATGGTTGATTCAGGCGTTAAGTTTCAGGATGCAATGACTGCAGCTAAAAACCCTGTTGTTTGTGCAGGTATTCAGTCTTTTTCAGGTATTGAAGCCGTGAATGTTTATCCAAATCCTTCAACGGGCATGGTTAATATTGCCAATTTGCCTTCCGAAAGTAACATTGAA
>CAZRNW010000569.1:0-2721 GCA_964601535.1 uncultured Flavobacteriaceae bacterium | reverse complement strand
GAGTCAAGTAAAACACCTGTTTTAATTATTCCTGAACACGTAAGGTTTTCTAAAATTAATAAAATATCATTCGCATGTGATTTGGATAAAAAACTTGAATCGAATGACACTTTAGAGAAAGTAAAAGCGTTTTGTAATTTGTTCGATGCAGAGCTGGAAATATTAAATGTGGTTAAGCCTGAAGAGGAAATTAGTGTGGAGAAAGCAGAAACCGATTATTATCTGGAAGAAAAGCTAAGCGATACTAAGCATAATACGTTTTTTATTTACGATAAAAAAATTGATAAAGGTGTAGTTGATTTTTTATGGCATCATAAATCCGATATCTTAATTACTTGTCCTAAAACACATGGATTTTTGCATCATCTTTTTATTGAATCTAACACAAAAAAACTTGCATTTCATTCACCAATTCCAATACTTACTATACATGAATAACAATTGTTACATAATCATTCAATGGGCGTAGCTTCCGGACATTAATAACCGAAAATTTCTTTTAAGGAAAGTGTTTTTACGGTTCCGTATTTTTCCAGAACTTTCATATCCACATTATTTTTATCCCCAATAACAAGTATACTTACCGGTTTTCCTTTAATGTTATTTTCCTGAAACTTCTTTACATCTTCGTAGGTCATTGTTTTAACTTTGTCAAAAATGTTTTTACGGATATCTGTACTGTGTCCGTATTTCAACGCTTCTTCGTATGCCATTAAAATTTCGGTTTTAGTTATTCTTTCCGATTGAATTTCCTGGAGTACTTGTTCTTTAGCCGAATTAAAAGCTTCAGCGGCTTTAGGCATGTTGTTTAATAAATCACTCATGCCTTTAATAGCTTCAGCTAATTTATCAGACTGCGAACCGATATAAGAGAAGTTCATGTATTTTTTTTCCGGTTTCCTTGGTTTTATGTATTGTGAATAGGCAGAATAGGCGAGGGCTTTCGACTCACGCAAATCCTGAAACACAACACCGCTCATGCTGCCGCCAAAATAATTATTGTACAATTGAATGACAGGCAGAGCAGATTCTTCATAAGCGCCACCTTCACTCAGCATAACAATTTCAACCTGTTTCATAGGGTAATCTGCAAAATAAACGTTACCTCCATAATTAATCTCTTTAAAATCATACATTGGCGGTGCTTCTTTCAGTTGTGCAGGAGTAACATGTTTTGCTGCTAAACTCTTCTTCGCAGATTCTTCTGATAAAGGACCATAAAATAAAATGTGATGTTTGAAAGTGTTAAGTGATTTAATTTTATTGGTGATTGCAGCGGTCGATAATTTTTTTAATTCATCGTCCGATAATACATAAGTAAATGGATTAATGGCGCCGTGCCGGGCATAGCTCACCATTCCTAAATTTAAAATGCTTGCTTTGTTTGATTTTTCGTCTTCACGCTTTTTAATGGCATCTTCAACAATATTCTTTAAAGTTAAATCATCTAATACAGGGTCTGATAAAAGAGCTTCGAACAAATCGAGTGATTTCTCAAAATTTTCGCTAAGCCCATCAATTGTAATTCTTATTTTTTCGGTTTCAATAACTGCATTTATCTCAGAGCCTAAACGGAATAATTCTTTTTTTACCTGTGCTGCGGTCATTTTTGAAGTTCCTAAATAAGGAATGCAATCCACAACTGTTTTTAATTCCTTATCGTTTTTAGTTCCCATTTCATAAACGTAAGTGAGTTCAAAGGTTGAGTTTTCGCTATTTTGGGTATAGTATAGAGGCAGCCCCGGTTTTAATGGTGTATCCGAAATATCTTTTTTGAAATCAACATATTTTGGTTCAATGGGCTTTGTTTTGCTGGCAAGAATATTTTTCACAAAGGGTGATGTGTTTTCCCTGTCTACTTCAACGGGAGTAATTTTTGGCTTCTCAACTTTCTCTACATTTTTGTCTTCGCCATTGCGTTTGTAAACGATGGCGTAGTTATTCGTATTATAATTTGCTTTTGCAAAATCAATAACCTCCTGTTTTGTAATTTTCGATAAACGTTCTGTTGTATTCACTGCATCCTGCCAGTTCACATCATTTTTAAAAGCAGTAAGCATCGCCATCGCGCGCGCCTCGTTATTTTCCAATTCTTTTGTTTTCAAATATTTTAATTCGGTGATGGCAGCTTCTAATAACCAATCTTCAAATTCGCCTTTCTTTAGTAATTCAATCTGACTTAAAATCAACTGTTCTACCTCTTCTAATTTCTGTCCTTGTTTAGGAGAACCCCAAAAGGTGTGGACTGAATAATCTTTTAATATGTAAGCAAATGCACCCGCGTTAATTACTTTTTGAGCCTGATTCAAATTAATATCAATTAAACCTGCACGGCTGTTGTAAAGAATCAGATTAATAATGCCAATCATATCCACATCTTTGCTTCCGGCGCCATTAAAACGCCAGGCCATTGCTAAATTATCAGCTTCGGGACCAACAACCTCTTTAGCAATTTTTGAAGTAATAGGTGCTTCTTTTTCGAATTTGTAGGGCTCGAATGGCTTTGCAGAAAATTTCCCGAATTGTTTTTCAATTTCTATTATGGTTTTATCCGGATCCAAATCACCACTCATAATGATTGCCATGTTGTTCGGCACATAATTCTTTTCGTAAAATTTATTAATTTCCTTCATCGAAGGATTTTTTAAATGGTCAATGGTTCCAATTGTAGTTTGTGTACCATAACTGTGTTTCTGAAATAAACTGCTCATTAAAGCCGAC
>CAZRNW010000568.1:0-2722 GCA_964601535.1 uncultured Flavobacteriaceae bacterium | reverse complement strand
AACTTGCCATGCCGGAATTAAAGATGAATTATTAGGGTTGTAGCGGTCTTTAATCTTATAGGAGCCATCGCCATAGAGAAGCAAATATTTTACCTGATTGCCCGATGGTAAATTCCTGTTGTAAAGCATTCTCACAAAATCACGGATGGCGACAGGATCCGGTTTTCCGCTCGAAAACTCGTTATAAACCTGGTCGGTGGTTGCAACAACGGAGGTGAAACCATCATATGACTGATGAAGTGCTGCTAATTTTTGTGCCTGAGGTAAAAAGCCGGGATAGGTAACAATTACATAATCGGCCTGAGCAACTGCATGAAGATTTTGATTAATTACTTTTGTTACAAACGAGGCAGATAAATAATCAGAACCATTAAAAACCACGTATTCCCTTAATGAATCACTATTCATTGTGAAGTCGATGATGTTTCCATTTGTATTATAAAGCTGGTTGCTCACATTAAGAATATCTGTTACGTCCCAAATAGAAATGGATGGATTTCCATTGGTATTCAAACTATAATTCGTCATATTTCCTGTTCCAATGGTACGCTGGTCACGGAATTGAAACTGTGTGTTATTAAATGTGAGATTACGGCGGCAATTGAACATTATTTTATCAAGCCATCCAACTACAACAGGAGTTTGTTTGGTAACCAAAAAACTTAATTGTGTAGTTGAATTACAAAGTGTTTTACCGCAGCTTTGCGTCAAGGAAACATAATCTCCAAGATAGTCGTTAAGGTTTACTATTCCGCTCGAAAAACTAGTCGAATTACCACTGTAAGAAAAGTTGTAGGTAGATGGTGTTGCGCCACGTGCTGCAACCTTTACCCATGCTGAAACGGTATCACCAAATACTAAGTTAGGAATGGGATAAGTAAAGGTATATGAATTTGTAAAATCGAAATACTCACCGTAAAATTCACTTCCGGATTTGATAAAGTTTGTTGTGTTTTGTTCGTGAAAATCGTAATAATCATAAGTGGAGGTAGAGTTGGTGGGAACACTCAATGAAGAAGCACGGTCCGCAATCCGTTTTCCGGCGCCTAAATCAGTTGTTATATAATAATAAGATGTATCAGAATAATAGTTCTGTTTATTGTAAAAATCAAGACAAGTTTCAACATGTGACGAGTCATAAAACCAACGGTTGGTGCCTTGGCCGTAAAACAAAACATAATCTGAATTGTCTAAAACATTATCACTTTCGCCAATAACTGTAATGGCGTTTTCTTCAAGGTCGTCGTGTCTGTATAAAATATTTGCTTCTGGCTGCATATATCCGCCATTGCCATAAATCCGGATGTTTTTGGGGTTTAGAGTTGAGACATCAATTCCAATGCTTTTGAGAAATGTTTTGTCTAATTTGTAAATCCCACTTTTAGTAACGCCTATTTTATACCAGTTACCACTAGCCAATACCGAACTGCTTTTAAATGATGATGAAGAAGCTGTTTTTTGTGTTTCAGAATTTCCTTCTGCCTCAGTCCACTCTACATTATAGGTAATTAATTCTTCGATTAGATTATCACTGTTTATTTTATACGGCCGCACTTTGGCGAAAGCAAGATAATCAGCGGCACTTCTGCCATATTCAATACCAATATTAAAATCAGAACTTAAATAATTTTTGTATAAAGAAATTAATTTTTGGGAAACTTCTGACGTTAAAATAACGGTCTGCACATTACTCAAGCTAACTTTTACAGTTGCGTTATTTTTTATTTTTTTTGAATGCGAAAAATAGGGAGAATTGCCATTTTTTATGTCAAATTGGGCGCCGGTTAAGCTCAAAGGAAAGGCAGAATTATCGACGAATTTTGTTTTAGAAACCGGTTTTACAACCAATTCGTTCAAAGGATTTGAATTCTGCTCTTTTTGTTTTTGGCTTAAAACCAACCCAAATGCAAAAATTAGCGTAAAAGTGAGTATGATGCGATTGTTTTTCATCGTTTTCTATGCCAAAATAACGGCAGGATAAGCAAAATATTGTTTAAATTAATTTTTTGTTTTTAAAAATAGATTATTAAATTTGTATAACCTTAAGAGTGCTTGATTTCTTCTATGACTAAGAGAATAGGATTATTTTGTATAATAACCCTTGGATTTATTATCGAATCTAAGGCCCAAGACCCGCAATTCACGCAGTTTTACGCTAATCCTACGTACTTAAATCCGGCTTTTGCTGGAACTGCCCGTTGTCCGCGTATTTGTCTTAATTACCGTAATCAGTGGCCAAACTTGTCAGGTACCTACGTAACTTACAGTGCGTCTTATGATCAGCATGTAGATGTTATGGCAGGTGGGATCGGGATATTGGTAACAACTGATGATCAGGCTCGTGGTACATTAAAAACAACAACGGCAAGCTTCATGTATTCTTACCATTTACCTGTAAACCGCGAGTTTTCGTTAAAAATGGGATTGCAAGCTACTTATTTCCAAAAAACATTAGACCGCACCAAACTTAACTTTGGTGATATGATTGACCCCCGCCGTGGTTTCGTATGGAATACAAACGAAATAGTTCCCGCTCAAACCAAGCGTAACGCCGATTTCTCTGCAGGTATCTTAGGATATAGCAAACGTTATTTCTTTGGTTTCGCCGCTCACCATATTACACAGCCGGATGAAGGTCTTTTAGGGGTTTCTAAATTACCTGCTAAATTCACGCTTCACGGTGGTGGTATCCTTAACCTTGAAAAAGGCGGAGAAAGCTATA
>CAZRNW010000567.1:2466-2730 GCA_964601535.1 uncultured Flavobacteriaceae bacterium | reverse complement strand
TATTGATTGCGCTTTAAAGTCTGAATCACTTTAAAAAATGTATCCTGAAATAAATCTTCAGCTAAAGCTCTGTCGCGTACAATAACGTAAATACTGGAGAAGATTCTCCTTTTGTGGCGTTGTAATAAGGTGGCGAGAGCTTCTTCGTTGCCATTGATATAGAGTTGTACTAACTCATTATCTTCTTGAATTCGAACAGACATGCATTTTCCCTTTTAAATAATAAAGTATCGGGTGTAAATGTCTATTCTATGGCAATCGTTA
>CAZRNW010000567.1:0-2456 GCA_964601535.1 uncultured Flavobacteriaceae bacterium | reverse complement strand
AAAAGCTTAAATCACAAAAATTTAACGCTCTACATTGAGTAAAACCTATTTCCCGTTGAGTAAACGGTAAAAATATTTTTTTTCAACTCACACAATAATCAATAATATATTGATTTTCAGGTATTTAATTACTTAATAACAATGCTTAAAAATGCCTTTTACAAACTGTAATTTTATGGCCCGTGAGCAAAGAAAAAGACATTTCAGTACTTAGTCCTAAGGAATTCATCATTATTAAAGGCGCCCGCATGCACAATTTAAAAAATGTGGATGTGGCCATTCCCCGTAACAAATTTGTGGTGATTACAGGTTTATCGGGCTCAGGGAAATCTTCATTAGCGTTTGATACCTTATATGCAGAAGGACAACGCCGTTACGTGGAAAGTTTATCGGCTTATGCCCGTCAGTTTTTGGGAAGATTAGAAAAACCCCAGGTTGATTACATAAAAGGAATTTCTCCGGCTATTGCGATTGAACAAAAAGTGATTTCACGTAATCCGAGAAGTACGGTTGGCACAATTACCGAGATTTACGATTACTTCAAATTATTATTTTCACGCATAGGAAAAACTTATAGTCCTGTTACAGGGAAAATTGTCAAACGGAACAATGTTACGGATGTTGTTGAATTTGTTACTTCATTAAAAAACGAAAGCAAATGTTTAGTGCTTTCAAAAATACAAGTCCCGAAAGGAAGAACCTTAGCGCAGACTATAGAACTTTTAGCACAACAGGGTTTTTCAAGAATTATTTTAAACGGTGAGATTGCAAAAATTGCTGATACGCCAATTAAAAAAATAAAAAACAGTGATGAAGTCTTTTTACTGATTGACCGCCTTGTTGTAAATAATAGTGATGAAGATTTTTCAAGTCGTGTTGCTGATAGTGTTCAAACTGCATTTTACGAAGGAAAAGGTGAGTGTCATATTTGGGTTGGTGAGACCAAGTTCGAAAAACATTATTTCTCCAATTTATTTGAGGCCGACGGAATCACTTTTGAAGAACCGAATTCAAACTTTTTCACTTTCAATAATCCAATTGGCGCTTGTAAAACCTGCGAGGGTTTCGGAAGTATTATTGGTATCGACCCCGATTTAGTTATTCCTAATAAAAGTTTGAGTGTTTACGATAGTGCCGTTGCCTGCTGGAACGGTGAAACCATGAGCTGGTATAAAAAGCAATTAATTAAAAACGCGCATAAATTTAATTTTCCGGTACATAAACCAATTGCTGAATTAAATAAAACACAATACAATTTATTATGGAACGGCAATGAACATTTTGAAGGCATCAATGCATTTTTTGCAATGCTTGAAAAAGAAAGCTACAAAATCCAATACCGCGTGATGTTGGCCCGCTACAGGGGTAAAACAACTTGTCCCGATTGTTTAGGCACCCGTTTACGCAAAGACGCCAACTACGTTAAAGTTGCAGGAAAAAACATCACCGAATTAGTTTTAACACCGGTTTCTGATTTGTTGCCATTCTTTAAATCTTTAGAATTAAATGAACACGATACAAAAATTGCAAAACGTTTACTGACAGAAATCACCAACCGTTTACAATATTTACTGGATGTCGGTTTAGGATATTTAACTTTAAATCGTGTTGCAAATACGCTGAGCGGTGGCGAGAGTCAGCGTATTAATTTAGCAACATCATTAGGCAGCAGTTTAGTCGGCAGTTTATATATTTTAGATGAACCGAGTATTGGTTTGCATCCGCGCGATACAGAACGTTTAATAAAAGTATTGAAATCATTACAACGACAAGGCAATACCGTTATTATTGTTGAACACGACGAAGATATTATGTTGGCTGCGGATGAATTGATTGATATTGGTCCGGAAGCCGGAAGTCTGGGCGGAAATTTAGTTTTCCAGGGAACGCATAAAGAATTATTGAAAGACAGTGAAAGTTTTACTGCTAAATATTTAACGGATAAATTAAGAATTGAAGTACCGAAAACCCGCCGTAAATGGAAGGAGTTCCTACAGGTAAAAAATGTAAGCGATAATAATTTAAAAAACATTTCCGTAAAATTTCCTTTAAACACATTATGTTGTGTAACGGGAGTAAGCGGTTCAGGAAAATCAACTCTAATAAAAAAAGCATTGATTCCAATCGTGCAACGTTACTTAGAAGGTTATTACGAAAGCGTAAGTTACGATCACTTGATTGGCGGAAGTTTAAAACAAATAAAACAATTAGAATACGTCGACCAAAATCCTATTGGTAAATCTTCGAGAAGCAATCCTGTTACTTACATAAAAGCTTACGATGAAATAAGGAATTTATTCTCCGACCAGGGCTTAGCAAAACAACGCGGCTTTAAACCTTCTCACTTTTCATTTAATGTGGATGGCGGCCGATGTGAAGTCTGCGAAGGTGAAGGACAAATTACGGTAGAGATGCAATTCATGGCCGATATTCAATTACCATGCGATGCTTGCGGC
>CAZRNW010000566.1:0-2733 GCA_964601535.1 uncultured Flavobacteriaceae bacterium | reverse complement strand
TACGGGAAGCGCAGGATTATCTTACCAATTGCTAAAACAAGTAAAATTAAAAGCAAACGCTGCTAAAGTTTATCGTGTGCCCACCTTAAATGATTTATACTGGAATCCCGGCGGAAATCCGGATTTAAAACCTGAAGAGGGCTATACTTACGAAGGAAGTTTAGAGTTGAAAATTCCTTTTGGAGATTTCTGTTTAGAAAGTGAAATGACTTATTTCGATAAAAACATTTCGAACTGGATTCAATGGATTCCCGGTCCGGGCGGCAACCCAACACCAATTAATTTAATGAAAGTTTACAGCAGGGGTACCGAAACTTTCAGTAACATTTTTTACACTTACAATAAACTCAAATGCAAAATCGGATTCAACAGCGCATATGTTTTATCAACCTGCACACAATCGAATTTGGAAAATGATGCGTCCATTAAAAAACAGTTAATTTATACACCACGTTATAATTATGGGGGAAATTTTTCGATTACTTATAATAAATTCAACCTTTCTTATTATCACAATTATATTGGCTACAGATTTACAAGCAGCGATAATTCATCCTGGCTTAAGCCTTACCACTTCTCAAATCTGAAAATAGGACATCAGTCAGTATTCGATAAACTAACATTCATCACTTCTTTTCATATTAATAATTTATTCAACAACTCTTATATGGTTATTGCACAGCGCCCGATGCCATTGAGGAATTATGAAGTCAGTATTACAATAACTTATCATAAACCCAATAAACTAAAAACAATAAACCCATGAAAAACATAATTACTTTTTTTGCATTACTGATTTTTGGCATTACCAAATCACAAACAGTTGCCGATTTTGAAAGTTTCTCTTTACCCGCCGATTCATTTTATTACAATACAAGCGGCAATGATTGGCTAACCACTAATGCTTCCTATCAATACGACTATAGTGGCGGGTATTGGATAGGCGGCTTTGCGTATACCAACAAAAACAATGTTGACAGCGGAAATTTCCGTCACCTTTATAATTGCGCGGCAGGTAAAGGCTATAATTTATCTAGTTATTATGCAACGGGTCAGCCGGGCGGATTTATCAGAATGATCGCTCCGAACAACGGCGTTACGGGTTTTTACGCTACAAACACAACTTACGCATACAAGTCGATGAAAAATGGTGATACTTTTGCAAAAAAATTCGGCGGTGCTTCCGGAAACGATCCTGATTGGTTTCTCATGGAAGTATTTGCTTACTCCGGCGGAACTCAAAAAACTGATACGGTTAAATTTTATTTAGCAGACTTCCGTTCAAGTAATAATTCTCTTGATTATATCCTTAAAACATGGCAGTGGGTGGATTGCACTAAATTAGGAGCAGTTGATAGCATCTATTTTAAATTAACTTCAAGTGATGTTGGGATGTGGGGAATGAATACACCCGCATTTTTCAGTCTCGATAATTTTACGACTGCCCAAGGTGTAGGCATTGCAGAATCATTATCACTTCAAAATATTAATCTGTTCCCAAATCCCGCTAAAGATTTTGTCAATATCCGCATTAACACTGAAAGCGAATTGCATTGTTCAATTAAAATTTATAACTCAATTGGATCTTTAATTAAATCAGATTATTTTGACTTCAGTAAAGAAAAAAACAATTACTCAATCAATCTTGAGAATATGTCTAATGGACTTTACATCGCGGAAATTACAGCTGACAATAAAAAACAAATTATTAAACTCATTAAACAATAGTGCTTAATTATTTTATTATCATATTCTTTTTTATAAGCTATGCATTAATGGCGCAGTTTCCGGGACCTGCTGGTACTCCGGGAACTACCGCTATGCATAAAGACAGCAGCGCCTTTGTTGCCTGGGGGAAAACATGTAAAGTTACCCGAGGTTATCAAGACATCAGTAATACCACATTAGGATATACGACAGTTGGCGACAGTTCTTTTGCAATTTCTAAATCCGACGCCGGAGTTGTTAGCTTAGGCGATGGCGGAACTGCAATAATTACATTTACAAATGCAATTAAGAATGGAACAGGATATGACTTTGCGGTTTTTGAAAATGCGTTTAATGATAGTTTTTTAGAATTGGCTTTTGTTGAAGTGAGCAGCGACGGAATAAATTATTTCCGTTTTCCTTCTATTTGTAATCTGCCAACTAGTCCTCAATACACTAACGATGCGGCGATGGACGCAACAAAAATTGATAATCTTGCCGGCAAGTACCGTTCCTTATACGGAACACCTTTTGATTTGCAGGAACTATCAGGTATTCCTCAATTAGATATAAACGCAGTTACTCATGTAAAAATTATTGATGTGGTTGGAAGCATCAATACAACTTACGCAACGTACGACAAAAACAATAACATCATAAACGATCCCTGGCCTACTCCGTTCAATTCATCAGGATTTGATTTGGATGCAGTGGGTGTTATTAATGAAGCTGCTGTTGGGATTGAGGAGAATAAAAAGAATTACGGAATTACAATTTACCCTAATCCTTCTAGTGGAGTGGTTAGAGTTAAGTGGTTAGAGTCTAGTAGTAGAAATGAGTTGGAAGTTTCAAATTTATTAGGAGAAGTTGTAATGAAAGCTAATCTAAATTCTATTGAACAAAATATTGACATTTCAAATCTTCAATCCGGAATTTATTTTTTGAATATTGAAACTGAGAAAGGAATATTTACTGCCAAATTAATTAAAGAGTGAAATTGATTAAATATATATTCGTTTTAGCATC
>CAZRNW010000565.1:2355-2737 GCA_964601535.1 uncultured Flavobacteriaceae bacterium | reverse complement strand
CAGACACTCTATGGCAAATTCAATTGAATCGAGGGTTCCATTTTTGGACCATCGATTAGTAGAATTTTGTCTTTCAATTAAGGATAAATATAAAATTAAAGATGGAATAAGAAAACGATTGCTTAGGGAAACTATGCGTGATGAAATACCAGAATCAGTATATCGTCGCTATGATAAATTAGGGTTTGAGACACCGCTTCCTAAGTTATTTGATAAAGAATTTAGGGCCATAATCGGTGAATTAGATGGGATATATCAGCCTTATCTCTTGAAGGATATCATCATAAATAACAAAATTGATTCTTGGAGAAAGGCTGCATTCTTGATATGGTATAAGACGTACTTCAACCATTCTGACTACAATTGACATTCAATGACCATA
>CAZRNW010000565.1:0-2345 GCA_964601535.1 uncultured Flavobacteriaceae bacterium | reverse complement strand
ATCAAATTGCTTTTCTGGACGATTACATCTTATTTCTACAGTCATTTTTTTAAAAAGAAACTTCAAGCCAATAAAAAAGTTAAACACCTTCATATTAATACTCACATAGGTCCTTTTTGCATACAATTGAGGTTACAGGATTTAAGCATACTCTACGAAATATTCTTTTTAAAGACTTATACCATTCCTAAGGAAGAAGTGTCTTCGGGAGATGTACTAGACTTAGGAGCCCATATTGGATTGGCCAGCATCTTTTTTTGGGATGGGTACTTTCCAAATTCGCATTTCTATTGTATTGAACCGTCAGAAGAGAATGTTAAATTATTAGAATATAATACACGAATATTAAATCGAACTATTATTATCAAGGCTGTGAGTAATTATGATGGTTTTGGATATTTGAACACGAATACCTTCGGACACAATTGTTTTTTAACAAAAGAACAATTCAGCAACAAAAAAATAGAAGTGTGTACGATTGATATGATTCTAAAAGAATTTAGGATTACAGAAGTATCTTTATGCAAAATAGATATAGAAGGGGAAGAAGAAATACTACTCTGTGAACATGCAAATTGGACTACCATAACCAAGCTATTTGTTATAGAAGTTCACAAAAAACACAATAAGACTGAATTCAATTCATTCAATAATGGTCGTATAAGACGTATCCTTTCATTACATGAGAACACCATCGATCAAGGTGTATTCCTATTTTCAAACCAATAATAAGCATAGACTGAGAGATGAATGAAATTCATGAAAGGCAAATTAAATCTGCGATAATCTTTAATACTGGATTTGGTGACGCCTTACAACTAATACCGCTAAGCAGAACCTTAAAAAGCGAAGGCCATCATTTGACAGCTATTTTCACCTCAAACCTCCCATCAGAAGAAATTATAGAACCATTGGGGCTGTTTCACGAAATTCTAATTCTTCGGAACGACAATTCCATGTCCACTTTTACAAGGCACCACTTGTTTTTCTTTGAGAACATATTTATTGAACATTCTTCTTCATCCCTGAAAATATGCCTATTTGCCTGCCTCATTTCAAAACGAGTCGTTACTAACAGAAGTAAATGGTATTTGCATATAATCCCAAATTTGATTATTAGAAAATCTGCTGATAAATCACACCTGATATTACAAAACTTGCATTTGGCATTCCCTGATAAATATTTTGACAGCATTCAAGTACTTTACAACCTTAAACATGAAAAATATAACAGCAATGATACAATAGCTATTACGAATGATTTCATTACTGTCCAAATTTGTGCAGCCAACAACTCGGTTGATTATAAAAATTGGAGAATACCGGCATGGATAGAATTATTCAATCTTATTAGGAGAAAATTCCCAAACCTTAAAATTTTTCTCATTGGTGATAAAAATGAAGCATATTGGGGAGAACAAATAATGCATTATCAAATACCAAATATTGAATCCCTCATAGGAAAAACAACTTTGCCTCAATTGACTAAAATACTGAGTCTATCGAAAATGTACCTAGGGCTAGACAGTGGCTCCATGCATTTGGCAGCTATGCTAGGCAGGCCAACTTTAACCCTATGGGGACCTACCGACCCTGAAACATTAGGCTATCAAGTTTTTAATAAAAAAAAATATTTAGACATCAGCAACAAGCTTTCATGTCATCCGTGCTTGAGTTGGATACAACCAAATGCGAGTCTATACAACCACCCACTAAAATGCCCGCACCGGAATTGTATCCAAAACATTTCGCCAGAACTCGTCTTTCAAGAGTTTGTAAAGCATTGGGAGCAAAACTACCCTTCCACTATTCCAGCTTAAAATAATCAGGGTAATTTGACATTCTGCAAATAATGTCAATCGAGCATTTGTCAGCTTCTCCAAGTATTTTTATAAGTGCATTGGGTTCGACATATTGAGACAACATTATCTCAAAATCCAACGAATAATTGAATACCACCGTCTCATCGAGCTTAGTCAATATTTGGATTATCTGTTGAGTCTCTTCCCAAAAAACAGGCAGGTTAGCCTCAAAAACCAACAAAGGGATGCGATGGCTTAAACCTTTGAACACTTCCAATTCGTGCCCTTCCACGTCAATTTTAGCTAGGCTCGGAAGACCATGTTGTGCTATTAGCCTATCGATTGTGGTGGTGGGCACTTTAAGTTTTTCGGCAGTAAATAGAAAGGATTTGAAAAAAAATTCAGATTCGAGTTCCTTTTTCCATTTTTCGCTGAAAGTGTTCAACGCAGAACCTTCTTCCTGGATAAGGAACTCTTTATATCCTTCTGCATCGCTTACCGCTTTAGGAACAAGCAGAAAGTCTTTGGATTTACCGAAGCGAT
>CAZRNW010000564.1:0-2740 GCA_964601535.1 uncultured Flavobacteriaceae bacterium | reverse complement strand
GTTTCCTAAATCATCCATTTTGTAAATAATAGGGTGAACGCTTACAAACTTTTTCATGTCGGTTAAATAATCAAACACTACAGATACCGGTTTCCTTATTTTATGGTCGAGAATCATTTCAAAAAATCCCCATCAACAATCAGCAACTTAACCCCATTCTCTGAATAAGAACGGTGAGAACTCTTACCATCCGATACTATATAGCTTTCGCCTTTGTGGAGTTTTGTTTTTTCACCGGTTTTTAATTCTGTTATGAAATCACCTTCTAAACAATGCACCACATGACCTTTCTCGCACCAATGATCCGCTAAATAACCTTCACCATATTCCACAATACGGATTCTTAAACCGCCTAATTGTATGGTTTGCCAATACGAAGTTCCTGTTTCGCCTTTGTGTTCGGTTTTTTCGATCGAACTCCAGTCGATGGTGGTGAAAGGGATATTACTCATCTTGTAACTGTTTTGAATTTAATTTTCTGTTCATTAATCTGCAATTACCAGTTTTACATTTTTATGTGTACTTGCACTTATCACCGATAAAAAATAAACTCCCGCAGCTTTTGGTGTTGCTAAATCTATTTCGTTTACGCCCGGCTTAAGCTGTATGTTTTGTAAAGCGATTTGCTGACCAACCGAATTCGTTATTTTTAAAACTGCAGTTTCTGTACTCCGCGAAACAACTTTCAAAACCACATTCTCACTTTGCAAAGAGGGATTCGGATAAACATACAAATCAATGTTATTCTGACCAATCCCTTTAATACCCGCAAAGGTTGTTGGCAATGCTTTTACTTTCCAATAACCTCTTCCGTAAGTACCAACTCTAATGGTGCTGTCGGGTTTGTAATAATGAATGTCTTCAACAACCACATAAGGTAAGCTACTGTTATTAAAATCCGACCAGGTAGCACCGGCATCTTGTGTAACCCATACTCCTAAATCGGTACCGGCATAAATAATCTGACTATCGAACGGATCAACAACCAAACAATTAACGGGAACTTTTGGCAGATTACTGGTGATATCTGTCCAGCTGTTACCGGCGTTCACCGATTTTAATACTCTGCTATTGGTAAATGTTCCAATGCTCGCATAAACAACATTTGTTAGTAAGGGATCGGTCGCAAGATTAGTAATGGTTGCACCCGGCGATGCGCTTAATGCTGTCCAGCTGCCGGCACCATCTGTTGAACGGTAAACAAGACCGGCGTTCCGTTCTGATGCGTAAACAAGATTGGTATTTATTTTATCGTAGGCATACGCACCAATGTCCCCCGCTGTATGACTAACGGTCCACAAACTACCGCCGTTAACCGTTTTGTACATAGTGTTATAATCAGAAGTTAAAAGTGTTTGCGGATTGCTTGGGTGCATGGTTATCGGCATGCGCCACTGGTCGCCTGAACCTGTGCCTGTATTTATGAACGACCAATTCACGCCCGCATTAATTGTTTTCAGGCGGCGGTAATTCATAAAGCTATGTGCATACCAAATATTAGCGTTTGTCGGATCAATAGCACAGCCAAAAGCATCACCATTAAAATTATTGCTCCATGTTGTAATAGTTTGAGGCATCGTACTGGCAAAAAATCCTACGTCCTGCGCACCGCCAATCACTAAATTGGGATTAGTTTCGGCAAAAGCTACTTTGTAAAACTGATGCGTAATTAAACCATCGCTTAAGGATGTCCATGTAGCACCTGCATCTTTTGTGTAATTCACACCGCCATCATTAAAATCAAAAAGATGTCCCGATAAAGGATGATACAATGTTTGATGGTGATCGGCATGTATGGCCATGGCACCTGTTGCAAGTGTATCAGAAAGTTTCCAAACCGAACCGCCATTCACGCTTTTCCAGAAGCGCGTTCCGCCTGCGTATAAAGTATTGGTATCATTTGGTGAAACTAAAATTGTATTAGCATACCAGCCCTGACAAATAGTTTGATTAGGCGGAGGGTAACATTGTATATCCACGTTAGTCGGAATTTGTGTCCAGCTCACACCATAGTTAATCGATTTATAAAAACCCTGCATAGGACCTAAACCATTGGGAGAACTTTTTGAAATATTCGCAAATAACATATTCGTGTAAACGGGATGGATAGTTAAGCTCGCATAACCAAAATCGTTAGGTATTGGTAAGCCTGTACCAATTAACGACCAGGTTTGACCTGCATTAAGTGAGCGGTACATGCCGCCTGGATAAGTGGAGGTGTAATAACGTGCCGCTAAATAAAGCGTATCAGGCCTTTTCGGATCAGCAATCATGCGCGCGGGCATGCGATTGAGTGCGTATGAAAAACTGGCACCGCCGTTACTCGAAAAATAAATTCCGAAAGAAGTTGCGATACAAATTTTATTGGTGTCTTTCCGGCTCCAGATAATATCCATTCCCGAGAAACCTGTGCTATTTGAAGTTGTAATTACAGTTTGCGAAAATGTTTGTCCTGCGTTATTCGACACCAGAACACCAACACCATAAGTAAATTCGCTTCCTAAAGAATAACCTTCGCCGGTAGCAATTAAAATTTTATTTGGATTTTTTGGATTGATGGCGATCGCGCCAATAGCTAATGAAGGAAGGAAATCAGTTAAGGGTGTCCAGTTCTTACCGTAATCTATGGTTTTCCAGAGACCGCCGCCTGCTGCGCCAACATACATAATATTTGTATCAGTGGGATGGAAGGCAACAGAAATAATGCGCCCGCTTATTTTATGCGGACCAAAATTGCTCC
>CAZRNW010000563.1:0-2742 GCA_964601535.1 uncultured Flavobacteriaceae bacterium | reverse complement strand
ATTGTTGCGATTCTAGTTTTCATTTTTTTATCTGTTTTTAAATTTATGATTCAAAGTAACAACACAATTCTAAAGCAAATCTTTAGGCATAAATTAGAACTTATAACTGTATCCAATTCTCACGACTTGTGTTTCATAATAATCGGTACTTACATATCTAAATCCATTGCCTTGAATGGATTTCTTAATCTGCATCGTATTCAAAAGGTCGGTAGCGTTTATAAATAATTCGCCTTTACCTTTTTGAATTTGTTTTTTCATTCCTATATCCAAAGAAAACCTTGATCCTATAGTTCCTTGCGGAATTAAATCAGGAGCGAGATAAATTGCTGTTAATTGAAAGTCGGTATTTTTCTTTAAATGGAAAGTGGCATTCAGTTTTGAATTCCAAGATATTAGTGACTGCCTATCAGAAGTATAAGTATTTGCATAAGGATATTTATTGTAAGCTGTAAAAGCCTCAATGGTGCTTTGATAACCATTAAAATTCATATTAAGAGAAAGCCATTTTTTTACGTCTTGGGAGACTATTAATTCTAACCCTGTATTATAACTCCTTCCTGCATTTTGCATAATAGAATAAATCAAAGTGCTACCGGGAACAACGCTTGCAATACGAGTAATTGTACCGTCTGCTATTTTGTGATACGCTGCCGAATAAAAATATCCATTTTTCCAGTTTCCTTTATAACCTAATTCAAACAGATTAGTGAACTGCGGACTTAATGAAGGGTTACCAACCTTTATAATTTCTGCGTCATCGTATTTAGGGAAGATTCTAATATCCACTTCGTTTGGTCTGTCAACTCTTCTATTATAAAATAAAGAAATCTTGTTGTTGTCGTTAAACTTATATGCAAACCTTACGTTTGGAAAGGGCTGCGTATAATTGTAACCATTACTTTTATAGGTAGGATGGTTTGGATTTAGTTGGTAATTCACGTTAACATACTCAACTCTTAAACCTGCCTCTAATTCATATTTTTTATTTTCAAGAACATAGTTCCCATACAACGCAGGTATCGTTTCTTTATACGTTGCCCAACCTCCTGCTGCCGAATCAATAGGAGAATTAAGTCCCGGAAAGAACAACATGTTTGTTGGAATGTTTCTATACCTGAATTTACCTCCCATTTCAATTCTACCATGTTTTAAGGGTTTAATGTAGTCGAGATTGAAATCTGCTACATGCTCGTCAGAAATTAACTTAAAGGCATCATAACCTGTAAAGGTCGGCATCACATTCGTGAAGTAATACTTTTCATCCTCTCTGTGAAATGTATAATTCAATCCAATGTTTAAAGTATGTCCAGCCTGTTTGAATTTATGTAAGTATGAAGATGATGCTGTAGCAGTTGTTTTAAGTTCATCCTCTAAAAATTGCCACAGACGTTTTCTATCTGATAAATCAGAGTTAAAGAATGGTTCATCTCCGTGATCCAAAATTCGTTCTGAACTAAATAAACCTGATAGGCTAAATTGGTTGTATTCATTGGGATTATAATCAAATCCCAATCTTCCTGTACCAACTGTAGTGTTTCTATTTCTTTTCGTTTGCTGACGAATAATTTCTCCGCTATCATAGTAGCGATCTACAAATTCATTTTTATTCAATGTGTTGGTAAGCAAGTAATCGCCCTGAAGGAATAAATTAATTTTCTTTTTTTTGTAGTTAAGTGATAGCGTTGGATTAAACTTAGGTGTGTTTTGATATTGCGGTCGAATCGTTGGTAGGTTTTCCTGCTTTATCCATATAGCACCCAAGCCAGCTGCCAATCCTACCTTACCATTAAATCCCTCTTGTTTATTTTTTTTGTAAACGATATTAATTACACCTGCGTTACCATTAGCATCATATTTAGCTGAAGGATTATTTATGATTTCAATTTTTTCAATAGCGGAGGCAGGAATATTATCAAGGCTTGTTTGGTTTCCAAAACCTGTTAATGCAGTTTGCTTTCCATCAATTAATACAATCACTTTATCGCTGCCTCTTATTTGAACCTTTCCTTCTTGTACAGTTACTCCGGGCAAATTTTGTACGGCTTGCAAAACCGAACCACCACTTTGAGAAATGTTATTTTCAAGTGTATAGGATTTTTTATCCATTTTACCTGAAACTTCGTCTTGCTTTGCGGTTACTTCAACTTCATTTAAAACTTTTGCATCTTCAGATAATTCTATTGTACCTGCATCTAAAAACGAACTCAAACTGCCAATAAAGAAAGGTTGTCTTGAGGTCGCATAACCAATAAACGAAACTTCGATATAATATTTACCCTGCTTTAAACCATTTAATGTAAAACGCCCTTCTTCATTGGTGATAGTTCCCACAACTAAGGAACTGTCTTTCTCCGTTTTAATTAATACACTCACATAAGGCAAAGGACTTCCTGTATTTTTTTCTTTAATTAGACCCGAAACAGAAATGTTTTGTGTTTGTGAATACACATTTATACTTAGCAACAGAAGTACCAAGCACTCAATTGTTCTTTTTAAAATGGAGGGATTTTTAACTTTCATATCACAAACCTACTGTACAATTCTAAAGTAAATCTTTAGTTGAAATTTACTTGAAAATGATGCAATGATGATGAATAATCGTAATTGATTTTAAATCCGTAGGTTTTAGCAATTCCATTAACAATCGATAAACCAAGACCGAGAGAGTCTTTGGAGGCATCATTCTTTTTAAAACGAATAAATAAATGTTCCTTGGGAATAGTTAATGACTCACCGCTG
>CAZRNW010000562.1:0-2742 GCA_964601535.1 uncultured Flavobacteriaceae bacterium | reverse complement strand
GCGGCAACAAGCGGACCTGCAATAATTGGTATATATCTTTTTAATGAACTCTGCACGTTTACAAATGTAACATTTTAAGGGACTGAAGAGACAGTGGGGATTAAAGAGACTGAAGCGATGAATTCGTATATTCGTAGGCGATGAGAATAGTATTTATGGGTACGCCCGAATTTGCGGTGCCAAGTTTGGAAATATTAATAAAGAACCATTACAATGTAGTTGGGGTTGTAACCGTGCCTGATAAACCTGCCGGGCGCGGACAACAATTGCAGGAAAGCGCCGTTAAGAAATTCGCATTGGCTAATGGGATAAAAGTTTTACAACCCTTAAAATTAAAAGACCCGGCTTTTATTGCGGAACTAAAAAGTTTAAATGCTGATTTGCAAATTGTAGTTGCTTTTAGAATGTTGCCGGAAGAAGTTTGGAATATGCCGCGTTTGGGAACTTATAATCTGCACGGTTCGCTTTTACCTAAATACAGGGGGGCAGCACCAATTAACTGGGCTATTATTAATGGGGAAAAAGAAAGCGGTGTAACTACTTTTAAATTAAAGCATGAAATAGATACCGGGAATATATTGTTTCAGCAAAAAGTGAGCATAACCGAACAAACCACCGCAGGTGATCTGCATGATGATTTAATGAAAGTAGGAGCGAGTCTTATTTTAAAAACGGTAAAGGCAATTGAAAATGGTACTGCTGATTTAAAAGTTCAGGATGATTCGGAAGCTATACACGCGCCTAAAATATTCAAGGAAACCTGCAAAATAAACTGGAATAAAACAACCGGTGAAATTTATAATTTAATAAGAGGACTTTCGCCTTATCCTTGTGCGTTTACTGAGTTTAAAGATTCCGCCGGAAATTTAATGTCGCTTAAAATAATTAGTTCGTTAAAAGAAAACTCTGAGTCTTCACAAACTAATGGTTACCTCCTTACCGACAATAAAACTTACGCGAATGTAGCTTGTAAGGGTGGATACATTTGCATAAAAGAATTGCAGCTGCAGGGGAAAAAGAAAATGACTACAGAAGAATTTCTCAGGGGTTATAAATTTCCTGAAAACACCATTTTCGCTTAAATAAAAATACATCTAAAATCTAAATCCTCTGAAACCCGCGTTAAACGGGGGTTTCAGCCCTTCACTTATGAACAAAAGCAGAATTTATGAACAAAGGCTGAAGGTTTTCGACGAGGGTGCTTGACAAAGTGTTTATACATTATACATTTGTTTCATTACAAACAAAAAGGATTGTTTAATCTTAAAAAAATTTAAAAATGAACAAAGCAGAATTAATTGATTCAATTGCCGCAAGTGCAAAATTGACAAAAGCAGATGCAGGCCGTGCATTGGATGCGACTATCGATTCCATTCACAAAGCATTGAAAAAAGGAGAACGCATTGGTTTAGTAGGCTTCGGATCTTTCTCGGTAGCAAAGCGCGCAGCCCGCACCGGTCGTAATCCTCAAACCGGAAAAGAAATTAAAATTGCAGCTAAGCGTGTCGTGAAATTTAAAGCAGGCGCTGAGTTAGCAGGTACAGTAAACAAAAAGTAATTCTAATTAAGGACATTAAAAAACCCCGGCACTTCGACAAGCTCAGTGACCGGGGTTTTTGTTTGAGTATTTATTAATTATCTTCATGATCACCATCTGACTCCATATTGAAATCATCCGGGTCTTCTTCACTGCTGTCTAACTCCTCTTCACCTTCTTCAACAGCTTCTTCTTCGCCTTCTTCACCATCCAATGCTTCCAAATCACCCGCATCAACACCTTCCTGTTTCAGTGATTTATAAATTTCATTTTCATCATCCGGTTCATCCTCTTCTTTTTTCGAAGGTTTTTTTCCTTTGCTGTCGCCCATAATGGCTGCTAATAAAGCATCAGCAGGGTCTTCATCTTTAATAATATTTAATTGCTTGTATTGCTTTGGCGGAGTTCCAACACTTTTCGATATTAAGGGATATTTCGCTTTTGCTTCTTCTCCTGTAATTTTCATCATCTCCAGCAAAAAGGTCCATTGTACATTTTCATCAAACACATAAACAAAACGCTGGTGAGGGGTTTCAATGTATTTTGCAATTTTGGCCTCCGACATTAATTTTTTCGGTTCCACTTTAAGCCGGAGCTCTTCGTCAGTTAAAGCAAGATCCTGTTTACGCAGTGTAATTTCAAGATGTTTTCTCCAATAATCATCGCTTACAAAAAAAGAAGCAGCATGTTTATTATCAAACTTAAATGCCTCCTGAATGGTATTATGAAACTCTTCGAAAGTCTGCGCGGCTTTAATATCGATGTCGCGGTAAACATCATCATTATCTTCAATTATTACTCTGAAACGGTAAACTGCCATAGAACATTTAATTTTTGGTCTTATATATTTCAGATTTCATTAATCCAATCTTATTAAAGAAGTGGGTAAAGGAAGTGCCTAAAACACCCATTCCATATTTCATACTTCTGCTGAAATTGATAGAACTTGCCTCAGGGAAATATTTTGTGGGGCAGGTCACTTCAGCTATACTGAATCCCGCGTAAAATATTTGAGAAATCATTTGGTTGTCAAATACAAAATCATCTGAATTCGCGTGGTAATTAATTTTCTCTAAAATTTCCTTCGAAAAAACGCGGTATCCGGTGTGGTATTCCGATAATTTTTGTCCGATTAAAATATTTTGCGTTAAAGTAAGACAGCGGTTAAAAATGTATTTATACATTGGCATCCCTCCCTTAAGAGC
>CAZRNW010000561.1:0-2743 GCA_964601535.1 uncultured Flavobacteriaceae bacterium | reverse complement strand
TTATCGCGCTTAGAAGATTTATATCTTCCTTACAAACCAAAACGCCGCACCAAAGCGACCATTGCTAAAGAAAAAGGTTTAGAGCCATTGGCGCAATTAATTTTAGAGCAAAAGGAAACAGATGTTTTCTCCCATGCTTTACAATTTGTTAATAAAGAAAAAGAAGTTGAGAATCCGGAAGACGCTTTACACGGCGCGCGTGATATTATTGCGGAGGTTATAAGTGAAGAAGCGAACGTGCGAGAGAGTTTACGTCAGCTTTTTAAAACCAGTGCCATAATAAAAAGCCGTGTGATAAAAGGGAAAGAAGAAGCCGGAGAAAAATTTGAAGACTATTTTGAATGGGAAGAAAAATTATCTTCTTGTCCTTCACACAGAATGCTGGCCATGCGCCGCGGTGAAAAAGAAGATTTTTTAATTATTGATATTAGTGTGGATGAAGAAAGTGCGCATGATATTCTGAAAAAACATTTTATTAAAAGCCGCGGAGAATGCGCCGAACAAATTAAATTAGCCATTGAAGAAGGCTACAAGCGTTTGTTACAACCAAGCATTGAAGCGGAAATCCGTTTGTTCACCAAACAACAAGCCGACGAAAAAGCCATTCAGGTATTTGCAGATAATTTGCGCGAGTTATTATTGGCGCCGCCAATGGGACAAAAAAATATTTTAGGTTTAGACCCCGGATTTAAATCGGGCTGCAAATTAGTTGCATTAAACGCACAGGGGAAATTACTGGAAGAAACTGTTATTTATCCGCACGAACCTCAGCGACGTACTGTTGAAGCTGAAAATATTGTCCTAGCTTATTGTGCGAAACATAATATTGAAGCCATCGCTATTGGAAACGGAACTGCATCCCGCGAAACAGAACAATTCATCCGAAATATTGACGTATTACCAAAAAGTATTCCTGTCATTGTAGTCAGTGAAGCAGGTGCTTCTGTTTATTCAGCGAGCGATGTTGCACGTGAAGAATTTCCTGATAAAGATTTAACTGTACGCGGTGCAGTTTCTATTGGAAGAAGATTAGCAGACCCTTTAGCTGAATTGGTAAAAGTAGATGCGAAATCCATCGGTGTTGGTCAATACCAGCATGATGTTGACCAAAACGCATTAAAAAACAAACTGGATGATGTAGTAATGAGTTGTGTGAACAGTGTTGGGGTTGAATTAAACACTGCCTCCAAACAATTACTCGCTTACGTTTCGGGAATTGGCGATACACTTGCAGGAAACATTGTTACTTACCGTAATGAGAACGGCGCCTTTAAATCACGCAAAGAACTTTTGAAAGTACCGCGAATGGGTGATAAAGTATTTGAACAGTGTTCAGGTTTCTTACGCATCCGTGATGGTGTTCATCCCTTAGATAAAAGTGCTGTGCATCCTGAAAGTTATCACATCGTTGAAAAAATGGCGAAAGATTTAAATTCAGGAATTGATGATTTGATTAACGACAAAGAACTCCGTAAAAAAATAAAACTGCAGGATTACGTGACTGAAACGATTGGCCTCCCTACTTTAAAAGATATTGTTGCTGAATTAGAAAAACCGGGGCGTGACCCGCGTAAATCGTTTGAAGTATTTAGTTTCGATGAACATGTTCATGAAATTAATGATTTGCGCGAAGGTATGCGCTTGCCGGGAATTGTTACCAACGTAACAAATTTCGGAGCTTTTGTGGATGTTGGAGTGCATCAGGATGGATTAGTTCACATTTCACAACTCAGCGATACTTTTGTCGACGACCCGAATGCTATTGTGAAAGTCGGTCAAAAAGTTTGGGTGAATGTGACCGAGGTGGACGTGAAGAGAAAAAGGATTGCACTTTCAATGAAAGGAGAAGGGATGGTAAAAAGTCAAAAGTCAGAAGTTAAAAGTCAGAAATCAAAAGAAGAGCAATATGATCCTAATGATATGGCTTCTGCTTTAAATGCTTTAAAGAGTAAATTCAAAAAATAAATGAGTGCAATAAAACAAATACAATGTCCGGCCTGCGGTGCCAATAGCACATTTAAACAAACGGATGGCTCGTATCGTTGTAATTATTGCCAGAGTAATTTTGAACTTAAGGACAATGCCCAAAAAGATCAAAACAAAAAAAACTTGGTCGATTTAATGCAAAACCGTGAGAGATTAACCAAGGAAGAAGTTCTCGATGTCCTAAAAACCCATCAACCCGCTATTGCTTCAGCAGGAAAAAAACTCGGTTGTTTTATTACTGCATTTACTTTGATTCTTATGGCCGGAATCGGTTCTTTCGTTTTTTTCACCATAAACAAATCGATGAAGGACAGCGGCATTGATATTTTCAGCGATTGGCAAAAGCCAAGCTTAACTATTTATCAGAGTTTTGTCGGGAGTAAAGGTCCTGTTATTTGGGAAATATCTCAGCAAACCAGAAATAAATTAGACAGTGCAAAATATAGTATTGATATAATTGATCCACAAACAAAATCAGTACTGGTTAGTAAACCTGTTTTTGAACCCATGACCTGGACTGAATCTTTCAATTTCAATAAAATGCTCGACGGTCAGTTTTTTCAGATGGGAGACATTGCTTACAATTGTTCAGAAGAAAACGGATTGGTTGGTTATAACATTTATGATTTTAGTGAAGAGGTCACAGAAGAAACGCTTGGAAAACAATTCCCGGTATTGAGTTCAGGAATTTCAAAGGCAGATTTTATGTGGTATAAAAAAGCATTCAATATCACAACTAATAAAGGTGAGGAGTTCG
>CAZRNW010000560.1:0-2745 GCA_964601535.1 uncultured Flavobacteriaceae bacterium | reverse complement strand
TCTGAATCTTCAAATATTCAAATCTTCGAATATGAATTTAATTCTTAATCATTAGCATTAGTCCGTCTCTTAGAGGTAATAATAAGTTGGTTACATGTTTATATTCACTTACTTTTTTATTAAAATCATGAATAGCTTTTGTATCCGGGTCCATTTCTTTTTCATTCATTAATACTTTCCCGCTCCACAAAACATTATCGGCAATTATTAAGCCGCCTTTTTTTACTTTATCAATTATCAAATCGAAATACAAAGCATAATTCCGCTTATCGGCATCAATAAAAACGATATCGAAGGTTTGGGAAAGCGCCGGAATTATTTTTGTGGCATCACCTGCTCTTAACTCGATTTGTTTAGCATAAGCCGATTTCTGAAAGTATTTATTAGCAATAATATTTGTCTCTTCATTTGGATCAATGGTAATTAGTTTTCCGTCTGCCTGCAAACCTTCGGCGAGACAGAGCGCTGAATAACCTGTATAAGTACCAATTTCAAGAATGTGTTTTGGTTGTGCGAGTTTCGATAACAGGCTTAAAAACCGTCCCTGAATGTGTCCGCTCAGCATGCGGGGCGACATAGCCTTTAAATGTGTTTCGCGGTTTAATTCGCTCAATAAAGCGGATTCGGGCTCGCTGTGTTTTTCACTGTAATCTGATAAAGCTTCGCTGATGAATTCCATAATCAAACCTACATTTTTTATTTATAAAACTCAAGCCAAACCCAAATAAAAAAGCCCCAACTATTAGTCAGGGCTTTTATTAATATGATTTGATTAAGCTTGTTGTTCGTCAGGAATAATTGTTGCGTCAACTAAAACACGTCCGCAATGTTCGCAAACGATGATTTTTTTGTTAGTCTTAATATCTAATTGGCGCTGAGGCGGAATTTTATTGTAACATCCTCCGCAAGCATCACGGTCAACAGTAACAACTGCTAAACCATTGCGTGTATTGGCGCGGATGCGTTTGTAAGCGTTCAATAAACGGTCTTCAATTTTTGCAGAAGCAGTTTCTGAATCTTTTAATAATTCCACTTCTTCTTTTTCTGTTTCAGCAATGATTTCATCCAGTTCACCTTTTTTCTGCTTAAGATCTTTAGAGCGCTCTTCAAATTCAACTTTTGATTTCTCAAGCAAATCAGATTTTAAAGCAACACCTGCTTTTGCTTCTTTGCTGCGTTTTTCAGCCAACTGAATTTCTAAGTTCTGGAATTCTATTTCTTTGGTGATGGCATCGTACTCACGGTTGTTACGTACTTTACCTTGTTGTTGTTCGTATTTTTTAATGTTAGCCTGAAAATCTTTTACAGCCTGTTTCTTTTCTTCAATCTGATTTTCTAACTCGGCAACCTCAGTAGTTACGTTATTTAAACGGGTTTCTAAACCGGCAACGATATCTTCTAAATCGCTAACCTCTAAAGGCAGCTCACCGCGAATGGTACGCAGGCGGTCGATTTTAGAGTCAATTAATTGTAGTTCGTAAAGAGAACGCAATTTTCCTTCAATGGAAGCGTCGATTTTTTCTTTAATTTTTGCGCACATTTTAAAAATAGTTTACCGGGTTGGTGTTCACTTCTGATAAATAGGTGGCAAATGTAGTAAATTTTTTCTGAATTAATTCATAAAAAATCTCAGGGGTAAACTGCTCATTTTCAAAGTGTCCCGTATCCGCAATTAAGATTCTGGAATCGGCATCAAAAAACTCATGGTATTTAATATCAGCGCTTATGTAAGCATCTGAACCTGAGTTTATTGCATTTTTAATTAAAAAACTGCCGCTGCCTCCGCAAAAAGCGACCTTTTTTATGGGATTGTTTAAGAGCGGGGTATGTCTGACAACCTTTAGTTTGAAAGCCTTTTTTACCAGGGTCAAAAACTCAGTTTCGCTAAGTGCTTTTTCAAACTCCCCGGTCATGCCGCTGCCAATATTTTGGTAAGTATTATCGAGCGGATAGACATCAAAAGCTACTTCTTCGTAAGGATGGTTAGCCAATAAATTTTTAAGAATCGCACTTTCGTTCAAAGCTTCAAAAATCACTTCAATGCGTGTTTCAGGTTCGGTACTTAATTTTCCTTTTTCGCCAATCACCGGATTCGAATTTTCATTTCCTCTGTAAGTCCCGGTTCCTGCAATATTAAAACTGCAGCTGTCGTAATTTCCAATATTTCCTGCACCTGCTTCAAACAAAGAAGCGCGCACTTTTTCGTGATGCGAGGCAGGAACGTAAGTCACTAACTTTTTTAATAAATGTTTTTTGGGAGAAAGAATTTTAAGATTTATCAAACCCAATTTCTCAGCTATTTTTGCATTTACCCCGTTTTTTACATTGTCGAGATTTGTATGGCAAGCATAAATGGCAATGTTGTTTTGAATAGCTTTTATCACAACGCGCTCCACATAATTACTTCCGGTTAAGCGTTTCAAGCCGCCGAAAATAATCGGATGATGCGCGATAATTAAATTACATTTTAATTTGATGGCTTCATCAATAACACTTTCAACACAATCCAGACTCAACAAAACTCCCGTAATTTTTGAATTTTTATCGCCAACCAGTAAACCGCTGTTATCATAATTTTCCTGATAAGCTGGCGGCGCCAACTTTTCTATTTCTGAAATAACCTCTTTAATAAGCATAAAACAAAGATAGTGAAGTAATTTTATGCCGCGAATTCTGAGGGATTTTATTATTTGGTCAGGTATAGAATTTTAAAATGGATTCAGCAGCATAAAATACTTCACTATA
>CAZRNW010000559.1:0-2772 GCA_964601535.1 uncultured Flavobacteriaceae bacterium | reverse complement strand
CAGCGGAACAATGGTTTTGCCGTTTATGACTTTGTATTTAACCAGCAAAGAAATGAACCGCAGTTTAAGTGATGCCGGAACCGTAATGGGTTTGTGGGGATTGGGCTCGATATTCGGCGCATTTTTAGGAGGGAAATTAAGTGACAGAATTGGATTTCAGAAAGTACAGGTGCTCACTTTGTTTTTAGGCGGGATTATGTTTATTGTTTTGGGACAAATAAAAATGTATCCGCTGATTTGTCTCGCCACTTTTATTTTAAGTTTTGTGAACGAAGCTTTCCGTCCTGCTAATTCATCGGCTGTAGCTTTTTACAGCAAACCTGAAAACCGCACGCGTTCTTATTCATTAAACCGATTAGCAGTGAATTTAGGATGGGCGGTTGGTGCTTCTTTCGGTGGTATTATTGCTTCTTATAATTATGAATTATTATTTTGGGTAGATGGTATCACCAATATTATTGCTGCCATCATTATGTTTTTAGCTTTTAAACCTGCAGTTAATTTTAAAGCGAAAGAAGAGAACACCGAAGTTCCGCCGGCTAAATCTGCTTATAAAGACAAAAAATATCTGTGGTTTATTTTATTAGTCGTAATGTTTGGCATGTGTTTTTTTCAGTTATTCAGCACCGTTCCTAAATTTTACAGGGATGAAATGCATTTGAGCGAAAAATTCATTGGTTTCATCATGGCATTAAACGGCGGATTAATTGTTTTAATGGAAATGGTTTTGATTTATCAATTGGAAGGCAAGCGAAATAATTTAATTTACATGACCATTGGCTGTTCAATATGTGCCCTTTCGTTTTTGAGTTTATTAATTCCGGGTAACGCAAAAATTATTTGTTTGTTGATGATTATTCTTGTAACCATTGGTGAAATTACCGCCATGCCTTTCATGAGCACATTCATGGTGAGCCGCAGCAACGAAAAAAACCGTGGACAATATGCAGCACTATTCACTATGGCTTGGGGCATTGGGCAAACATTTGGTCCTTATTTGTGTGCCACTTTAGTTGAGCACAGTAATTTTAATGTGATGTTTATAGTTTGTGCAATTACACTTTTCATAACAGCCTTCGGCTTTGCAAGGTTAAGAAAAGCTTCCTAGGTATATTTCTCTTTTTAACAGTAGAATTACTAAAAAAAGCCTAGGGTATTTCTACTCTATTTCACTAGTAATTCTACCCTTTCTGCATATTACGGGTTAAACCGGTAATTTTTCGCCGTAAATTCACTTTTGGAGGTTCACATGAATAAGATAAAACAACCCAAATGCAAATTTAAACAGGTAATGTTACTTGATGATAGTGAATTGGATAATTTCATTAACGAAAAAGTAATAGAAGCTTCTTATTTTTCCGAGAAAGTTTATGTTAACTCCAGCGGCACAAGCGCTTTAGAATTTCTCTCCAATTTAGCGGCATCAGGTCCGCTGGCAAAAAGCATTTATCCGGAAGTTATTTTTACCGACCTTAATATGCCTGCCATGGATGGTTTTCAATTTATCACAAAACTAAAAGATATAATGGGTAACGAAAACCTTAATTGTAAACTAATAGTTTTAACTTCTTCCGTTTATCCTGAAGACAGAATCAAAGCTGAGGAAATCTCTAAGGATATCATATTCCTTAATAAGCCTTTAACTGTAGAAATGCTAAAATCCCTGTAATTTTACCCTAACTAAAAGGTAAAAACCCTATTACCCGCAGCAAAATCACTAAGGTAATTCTACCTTTTTTATAGGGTAATTCTACCTTTTTTATTCATTTAATAAATTGGAAATCATACCTCTAGTTTTTACCTTCCTTTTTAGAATGAATCTAATTGAAATAAGTTTCTATTTTTAGAAAAAATAATTGTTAAACCATTTAAAACTAAACTTATGTCATTTACAACAAACGAAGGTCAATTTATTACGTTAGCGGAAGGAGTTTCCTGGACTGCAAATTACCGCGGTAGTCAATACTTTAATGGTACAAAAACCCAATTTTATGGAAAAGCAAAAATCAATCAAATTCTCACACAAGCAGGATGTACGGGACTGAGAATTTATTACGCGATTGACAATACAGATACCCCGGTTCTTGTTTTAGTAGGTACAAATATAGATGGAAATGATTTACAAAACGGATTGATATTGGAGAGGGGGGTTCTTTGCCCACCAACCTGTGGTGGTGGAGGCGGTGTTAATTCACTACAAGGTCAATAAAAATTAGGGCGGATTTACCGCCCTTTTTTCATACATTTATTAAGCTTATTGTTTGGGACCGTTTTTACACTACATATCCTCATCTTTCGTTCTAATTCCATTACTATTTGGATTAGTCAAAAAAATTTATGCGGTAAGAGACTTATTTTTCCTTTTTCTATTACTTTCAATTACTTTCTTTGTTGAAATAATAAACATTGTTTGTGGTTTAAACGGAATTAATAATACCGTAATTTTTGATTTATACACACCAATTGAATTTATTTTATTTATATATTTCTACAAAACCTTCTTTGATACTATTTCAAAATCATCATTACATTTTATATTAGCTTTGCTTTTCTTAGGGGTTGCTACATTCGATATTGTATTTGTCAATACATCTTTAATGATAAATAATCTTTCTCCTTCCATTGAATCTGTAGTTTTTATTATATATTCGCTCTCAGCTTTTTTCTTTGTGATGAAAAAGCTTATGTATAAGAATCTTCTAAATACTTCATTCTTTTGGATTAATACAGCAATACTGATTTATTTTTCGGGTAATTTATTTCTCTTTCTTT
>CAZRNW010000558.1:0-2774 GCA_964601535.1 uncultured Flavobacteriaceae bacterium | reverse complement strand
TACTTCGCCGCCTCATTACTCTTACTATTTAATATATAATGCTGGATTGAGTTTAATGAATTGAACACAAAGTGCGGATTCATTTGCGCACGCAAGGCTTTTAATTCCACTTTTGCAATCTCCACCTTTTTTTCAAATTCGGCTTTTTGTTTTTTACGGATGTTTTGTACGCGGATTTGAAAAATTGCAATGATTAAAGCAGAACATAAAACCAAAATACTCAGTATAAACCATGAGGTTTTATAATATGGTAATTTGATTTCGAACGCAAACTCTGCCGGAACTTCATTCCATATACCTTCGTTGTTGCAGCTTTTTACTTTAAAAACATATTTGCCAGCAGGCAAGTTGGCATATTTACTGTAATCCTCTGCACTCGGCTCCGACCAGTTATTTTCATAGCCTTCCAGTTTTTTCTTATAAAAAACTTTAGCAGGATTAGTAAAACAAATTCCCCGGTAGTAAAAAGAAATGCTGTTATAATTGTATGGCAACAAACTGCCGTTTGCAAGCGAAGTATCTTCGCTTAATAATTTTATGGATTGTATATAGGTAAGGGGCAATTTCGAATTAATGTTTATTGATTTAGGCTGATGCCGCACAACGCCGCTTACTGTGCCGAACCAAAAGGTACCGTCTTCTTCTTCTAAAACTCCGTAATTATTGCACTCAACGCCCGTAAAACCTTCTGTTTTTCCATAGGATTGAATTTGTATACTTTTGTTTTTTCTGAATAAGCCCAAATCAAATTTATTGATGCCCTGATTCGTGCCAACCCATAAAGTATTTTCGCCCTCACTAAAATGGAGAAGATAGGTTAACTCTGAATTAAGTCCGTCTTTATCGGTAATGTATTGCTGGGTGCCTGTTTTTAAATCGTAAATCCATAATCCATTAAGCGTTGCACCATAGATCACATTATTTTTATCACATAATAAAGTGAAAAATGATTCGGCTTTTATGTTCCTTTTTTTGTTCTGGTAAACAAATTCATCACCCTCCAGTTTAAACAAGCCCCCTAAAAAAGTGCCCAGCCACAAACCGCCATTCTTATCTTCAACCAATGATTGTACGCCTGATTCAAGCAACAGCTCAGGAATTTTGTAAAATTGAGTTTTATAAACGCCATTAATTTTGCGGACAGCCTCAACACCATTTTGTCCTCCCATCCATAAAGTGTTTTTGCTGTCAACATATTGTACCGACATAGGGCCTTTTACTTGCAAGCCGTTATTGGCCGGAAAATTTTCGAAGCGGTTGTTCTTGAAAATTGAAAAACCTTTTGGGGTACCGAACCAAATGGAACCATCATCCATTAATGTTGCTGAGATGGCTGAATTATGCAGCAAGCCATCTTTGGTGGTATAGTTTTTGAAAAAACCATTCGAATATTTGAATACACCGCTGCCATCTGTACAAAACCAAATATCGCCCTGTTTGTCTTTTAAAATTTTAAACACAAAAGCGTTGCCGATACCTGTACTTTTATCAAAACTCGAGAAGGCATTATCCCTGTATTTATAAATTCCGCTGTGCGTTCCTAACCAAATATTTTCTTCAGTATCTTTAATAATGCAGCGGATATGATTGGCGTTATTGTCGTTAAACAAATTATAATATTCAAAAATGCGGCCATCGTATTTTAGTAATCCCGAGGCGGTCCCAATCCAGAATTCATCCGCAGTTTCACAAAACAATGCTTTTATGTTCTCATCAATTAAACCGTTTTCAACATGCAGATTAGTCGGGGTTTTTCCTTCTGAAACTATTCGGCTTAAACCGGTAGAAGTACCAACCAGCAAATGACCATTATCAGCACACTCTGTAATGCAATTAATATCTTCTCCTGCAAGCCCTTCTTGTTTTACAGAAGTTTTTTTAGAAGGATTGAAATAAAACAAACCGAAAGTTGTTCCGACACAAATACTGCCATTCTTTGTATTAAACAAAGATTTAATTTCCATCCCCTTGTAATTGACGATTTCCTGAAATTCATTATTGTTAAGCAGGTAAAGTCCTTGACTCGAACCAATGTATAGACCTGAATTTTTATCAAAACATAACGCGGTTAAGTAAGCATTGCTGAATATTTTATTAGAATTATAATTAACTACTTTTTTATCCCTGATGATGCTTAAGCCTTCGGCAGTAGCAACAAAAATATGACCGGAGTCGTTACTGCTTATTGCATTTACATATTGATTACTTAAGCCATTTTTAGGAGAGAAATTTAAAAACACTTTACCGTCGAATCTGCTTAAGCCGCCATAACCGCCGCTCCAGATATAACCGTTTTTATCCTGATGAATACATGAAATTTGCACGAAAGGCAAACCGCTTTCGGCAGAATAATTTTTGAAATTGTATTGCTGTGCTTTTACCAAAGAGCAAGCCGATACAAACAGCAAAAGCAGATATCTGGTAATGGGACGGCTCATAAGTTAGTTGAGAGTTGAGAGTTGAGAGTTTGGAGAATGGTAGCAGTAATTGAAATAGAAGCCTGCCAACTCCGAACTACTAACTACCAACTGCTTTCTAGTCTAAAAATAGGCTTTTAAACACAAAACAAAAAACACAATCCATAATTGGCAGACTTTGTCTTTTAATTGGCTTGCCCTGCCGTCTTACTGGTAATCCAAACAATCAGATGTAAGTACGGAAGGGTTAAAAAAAGCCAATTTACTGGTTATCAAACCTCTTTTTAAACCCTCTGAATACCCATTTTTTGTTACCTTTGGTAGCCTATAAAATCAGAGGAAAATTATGTTTGGGTT
>CAZRNW010000557.1:0-2783 GCA_964601535.1 uncultured Flavobacteriaceae bacterium | reverse complement strand
TTTCCCTGAAAAATCGCATAAAGAATTAAAAAAAATTGAGCGCGAATTTTATTCTTATTTATGTGATTTGTTTTTAGAAACGTTTAAAACATTAACCATTTCAAAAAAAGCAGCCATTAAACGTTGCGCATTTACGCCCGAAACACAAGCCTTGTTTGATAAATTTCATGAAGAAAAAAAGAGCTGTATTATTGTAATGGGACATTTTGGTAATTGGGAGTGGGCAGGAAATTCATTTGGATTATTGTGTAAGCAAAGACTTTATGTGATTTATCATCCTCTGCACAACAAACAATTCAATAATTTAATTTACAAAATGCGTACCCGCTTCGGAAATGGTTTATATGCTATGCGCGATACGATGCGCGAAATGATTAAAAACAGAAATGAAGTTAATTGCACCGCGTTTATTGCTGATCAAACACCGGCACCCGAAGGTGCTTACTGGACTACTTTTTTAAATCAGGATACACCTGTTTTTTGGGGCACCGAAAAAATTGCTCAGAAAATGAATTTCCCGGTGGTATATGTAACCTGTAACCGTAAGAAAAGAGGGTATTACGAAGTAAACGCAGAAATTTTAGTCAGCAATCCAAAGAGTACAAAAGAAGGTGAGATTTCAGAATTACACACCAGAAAATTAGAAGCTGATATAAAAGCCCAGCCCGAGGTTTGGCTGTGGAGCCACCGCCGATGGAAACACAAGCGTAAAGCCTGATAAGCCCTTTTTATTAAACCCCTCATTTTTCGTATATTTGCCTCTCAAATGCTCGAAGGCAAACAACTGATACTCGCCACAAGACCTTTTATGAAGGAAGACCGTGCCAAAAGCTGGTTCTATACCTTGAGTACATTATTTATTTTAATCGCCTTACTTTTCGGAACCGTTTACAATTTGCACTGGAGTTTAAAATTAGTGTGCAGTATTTTGGCGGGATTTACTATCGTACGTTTGTTTGTGATATACCATGATCATCAGCACAAATCAATTTTAACCAAATCACTTGCAGCTGATATTTTATTTACGATTTTTGGTTTTTATGTTTTAGCACCGGCCGGCATCTGGAGCCGCAGCCATGATTACCATCACAAAAACAATTCAAAATTATTTAGCGCCAGCATTGGTTCTTATCCCATTTACTCGAAAGCAAAATATGAGAAGTGCAGCAGAGCAGAAAAAATTCATTACTTGTTTATCCGTCATCCTTTAACTATTACTTTCGGTTACTTTTTCGCGTTTATGTGGGGCATGTGTTACAAATCAATTATCAATCGCTTCAGTAAACATATCGATTCGTTGGCTGCACTAATTGTTCATTACACTTATCAGTTTTGTGTTTTTTATTTTTTAGGATGGCAAACCTGGATTTTATTATGCGCGATTCCGCATTTGATTTCGGGAGCAATGGGCGCTTATTTATTTTACGCGCAACATAATTTTCCGGGTACTACGTTCGCAGGTAATGAAGACTGGACTTACGAAGGGGCCGCGATGGAATCGTCGAGTTATATGGAATTAAGCTGGCCATTGCGCTGGGCAACTGCGAACATTGGTTACCATCATATTCATCACATTAATGCGCGTATTCCTTTTTACCGTTTACCTGAAGTATATAATGCAATACCTGAATTACAGAATTGCAAAAAAACTTCTTTAAAACCTAAAGATATTATCGCCTGCTTTAAACTAAAAGTTTGGGATAATGAGAAGCAACAAATGGTTGGGGTTTAATTAAAAGGTTACTTTCAATTCAATTTCTTTTCCCTCACGCAAAATTTTTACAGGAACAGTATCTCCTTTTTTGTGTTTGGATAAAGCCTTCATGTATTCCTGTACATCTTTTATTTCGGTATCGCCCAATTTTGTAACGATGTCGCCTTTTTGCAGTCCGGCTTTCGCTGCAGGTTTTCCTTCTGAAACACCATCAATTCTTAAACCTTTTCCTTCAAAAGCATAATCAGGCATCACACCCATTGTTACTTTAAATGTTGATTTTCCGGTATCAGGGTTTCGTGTCTTTAAAAATTTTAATTTTTCATTAGCATTTGTTGCGTTAGTAACACGGATGATGTATTCTAAAACAGCAGCCTCACCCTCGTAATTAATTTTATCGGCATCGTCGCTTGGCTTGTGATAATCTTCATGTTGTCCTGTAAAAAAATGTAAGACTGGAATATCTTTCAAATAAAAAGATGTTTGATCGCTCGGACCAATACCTGCACTGTCTTTTTTAATTGAGAAATTAGATTTTATGGAATCAATAATTGGTACCCAAACCGGACTTGTGCCAATGCCATAAATAATTAATTTTTTGGTGCTGTCGTTTAAGCGGCCGATCATATCCATGTTAATCATGTAAGTGATTTTATCAAGAGGGTAGGAAGGAGCCTCGCACCATTTTTTAGAGCCGATTAAGCCGAGCTCTTCACCGGAATAGCACATAAAAAGGAAATTAAATTTTTCTGTCTTTTTATTTCCTGAATAATAATTGGCAAGTTCCAGAACACCGGCCGTTCCGCTGGCATTATCATCAGCTCCATTATGTATTTTATTCTCCGGATTAGGGTCACGGCTATTCTTATCATGTCCTAAACCTAAATGGTCGTAATGCGCGCCTATTACAATTGTATAAGGGGCTTTATTGTCTAGAAATCCAACAACGTCCATTCCCTTTCTTTCGGGAACGTTTGCAATCGAAGTATCATGCGGATCGAGATTTTTTTTGAATTTGAATTCGTACAAATAGGAATCTTTATTCCCGGGAGCAAGTCCACATTTTTTA
>CAZRNW010000556.1:0-2784 GCA_964601535.1 uncultured Flavobacteriaceae bacterium | reverse complement strand
TTGGATATAATATTGAAATTAAACACCAATCGGATACGGTAAGAAGTAAATTTGCAGGAACATCCGTAAGCGGTAAAACGATTTTACGTTACAATGTTTTTTGCAAAGAATTAAACGGCGCAACCGGAGGAAATGCCAGACCAAATCTTTTAGTCGGCGGATTTCCTTTAACAGGATTCGGGAATACAGATTACTATGAGATTTACAGAAACTTTTTTTACCAGAATCCGACAGAAGCGCTTTTTCAGGGAACCGGAAATATTATGCTTTACGAAAATATTTTTGTGAATCATGTTGACCCGGCAGGTTACCGCGCAGTTTACATTACTCCACAAAACGGCGTACAACCACAAAACATAAAAGTATTTCATAACACCATGTGGGCCGTGAATTCTTCCGGCGGTATGCGCATGTTTAACGCAAATACAAGTTACACCCAATATTGTTATGGCAACGCAGTTTTCGCCCCGTCTGCCATTACTAATTTTGCGAACATGGTTGATAATATAACAGACACTTACGGCAATGCTGCCACTTACGTTCTATCCCCTACTACCAACATTACAACATTAAATTTATATCCTAAGAGCGGACAATTAACAGGTACCTTAACAGCCAACTCTGTATTTACAGTTCATACAAATTGGGACAAAGATTTTAACGGCTCAACTTACAACTGGACTTACAGAGGAGCCTATTCGGGCTGTTGTTCAAATCCCGGATGGCAATTGCAATTGGATACAATGACGGTTGGTTCAGCAACAGCTACTGCTATTTCGGAAATAGCGGTTCAAAATGAAATGACCGTATATCCAAATCCTGTAAGTGAAAAATTATTTCTGGATTGTAAAGAAAATACTGAAGTGATTTTATACACTGTTATTGGCGGATTAATCAAAAGAGAAAATTTTAATTCCGGAAAAAATGAAATTAATTTAAACGGATTAGCAGGAGGAATTTATTTTCTGAATATCAGTTCCGGAAAATTATCCAAGACCGTGAAAATAATCAAACAGTAAATTATTTTTTAGTCAGGTTATTTAAAGCCGCGATAGCCGGCTCATAATTGCGTGTTATTTTAAGGCACATGTTATAATCGGCCTTTGCATTCTCAATATCCTTTATTATTTCAAAACTTGTGCCACGAGCAAAATAAGCTTCCGTATATTCAGGATTTACTGCAATTGCCTTAGAGAAATAATCAATGGCCTCGTTAGTCTTTTTTGTTTTGTATAAACTTATTGCACCCAGATTATAAAGCACATCCGTATTGTTTTTATTCCGCGCTAAAATTTCTTTATACAAAGCAACGCTCTCATTTATTTTATCCATGTCCTGAAGTAATTTTGCTTTTGCGAAAACAACATTCTCGGAATTTGGCCTCAATCTTAAGGCGTTGTCAAAATATTCAAATGCCAAGGGATTTTTACGGCAGGCGTAAAGAATTCCAGCATCCAGAAAAGCATCAAAAAATTTATTATCCTGCTCAATCGCAGTTTGCAAACTGGAAATTGCTTTGGCAGTATCACCCATTTCTTTAAATACAGAACCTTTCAGATAATAAGCATTGGCCATGTTCTCGTCGATTTTCAATGCGCTGTTGATATGGGTAAGTGCATTTTCGTACTGACGAACCAGATAAAATATCTCAGCTAATTTTAATAGAGCTTCTGTGTTGTCAGGAAATCTTTTTACGGCTGTTTCGAGTGTCTCTTTCGACTGACGGGTTTTGTTTTGTGCAAAGTAAACATCAGCTAGTGTTACATAATATTTAGCTTTTGTGCTGTCGATTTTTAAAGCGCGGAATGCATCGCCAGATGCTTCATTAAATTGTTTCAGTCCAATATAAATGCGTGCTCTTTCATTATAAAGTGAATCATTGCCCGGTTCCTTTAACAACATATCGTTGATTGCCTTCAATGCAGGGGAATTTATTTTTTCAGCAAGCGAATCGTGTTTTGCTGTGTTAACTTCTTCCTTATTTCCTTTAGGCGAACAAGCTTGAAAAAAAGCTGAAGCAATAAAAATGATTATGATTAATTTTCTCATCAGTTATAAATCATTTGCCGAAGCAATCAGTTCAGCCACATCCAGAACTTTCGTTTTATCTTCTTTATTGAAATGCTTGACACCATCTGTCATCATCGTATTACAAAACGGACAACCTACGGCAATAATATCAGGATTCAAATTCAAAGCCTCCTCTGCCCTCTCCGTACTAACTTCTTTATTACCCTTCTCTGCTTCTTTAAACATCTGAGCTCCTCCTGCACCGCAACATAATCCATTAGCACGGCTGCGTTTCATTTCAGTAAGCTCAACATCCAATTTTTGAATAACTTCTCTGGGTGCTTCATAAACCTCATTGGCCCGTCCCAAATAACACGGATCGTGATAAACTATTTTCTTTCCTTTAAAAGCACCGCCTTGCACTTTTAATTTTCCTGAATTAATAAGCTCCTGTACTAATTGTGTGTGATGAACAACTTCGTATTTACCGCCTAATTCAGGATATTCGTTTTTTAATGTATTAAAACAATGCGGACAACCAGTAACAATTTTCTTCACGCTATAACCATTCAATACAGTAATGTTCTGCATGGCCTGCATCTGAAATAAAAATTCGTTACCTGCGCGTTTTGCCGGGTCGCCTGAACAACTTTCCTCAACACCAAGTACGGCAAACTTCATTCCAACATGATTTAAAATTCTTACAATAGCTTTCGTGATTTTTTTAGCACGGTCGTCAAAACTTCCTGAACAGCCCACCCAAAATAATATCTC
>CAZRNW010000555.1:0-2794 GCA_964601535.1 uncultured Flavobacteriaceae bacterium | reverse complement strand
GTTATGCAGGAAACGATTTTGTGATTGCAAAAAGTCAGAGTGGCGGCGATAAATATTTTATTTTAGCAACAGTTAACTCCACAAGTCTTACTATTTATAATGGAACTTCAACGGTTCAGACTTTAATTAATACCGGTGAAACTTACAGCGCAAGTGCAACTCAGCCTCTCACTTATATTAAATCAACAACACCGGTTTACGTTTGGCATGTAAGTGCCCATGGTTCTAAATTAAGTGGTGCACAGGTTCCGCATTTTTATTGCGCGGGAACTTATTCAACATCATTTACAAGAACAACAAATGATTCCTTATCCATTAATGTTTTCACCAGGAATGGTTATCAGAGTAATTTTACTTTATTAAGTAATTCTGTTCCACAACCGGTTCCTGCGAGTGCTTTTACAGTGGTTCCGGGTACAGGTGGAACAGTTGTTGGCGCAAAAATTTATTATTCGTTATTACAAGTGCCTTTAAATTCTTATAATATTATTTCAAACACCGGAGATATTTATGGTTTCGGAACGCACCAAGGCTCCAATAATAACGGAAGTACTTACGCTTATCATTCAGAATGGACTTCTTATCCATTCTCAATTGCCGGCCCTGTGACAGCTACAACTTGTGCAAATGCAATTTTTGCTTTGAACGGAATTGTAGGCGGTGGTAATATTACAGGCGCATGGACTACCAGTGGTTATGGTTCATTTGCCGGAGGCACTGTTGCTTTAACTAATACATATGTGCCAAGTAATCTGGATACAAACATTGTTTTGAGTTTAACTTCAACCGGGGTATGTCCGTCGGCCGTTGGTTCTATTTCTCTTCATGTAAATCCTGCCCCGATTGTAAATGCGAACTTCGATCAAACCTTGTGCGGCAATAACGCGACCGTTAGTTTAAACGGAGGCGTTATGACTGGAACGACAGCGGGCACTGGCGCATGGTCTTCAACAGGCACTGGTGTATTTACGCCGACTAATACTATTTTCAATCCGCAGTATATTCCGTCAGCAGCTGATATTGCAGGAGGGATGATAAAACTAGTATTAAGTTCAACAAACAATGGATTATGTAATGTGGTTCGGGATACAATGGTTGTAACATTTACAGCGCCACCGGTTGTAAATGCCGGTCCGGCTACAATAACGCGCTGTGCTAATAACCCTTCGGTTGCTTTAACAGGAACTGTAAGCGGCGCAAGTTTATCGGGGCAATGGACAACAACAGGTTCTGGATTATTTAATCCTAACAGTGTTCAGTTAAACACAAATTATTTACCTAGCTCACCTGATTTAGCTTCAGGCAGCATCGTCATTTATTTATCATCAACCAACAATGGAAATTGCTTACCTGTAAAAGACAGTATTATGGTGAATTTTACTGCTCCACCAAATGTGAATGCAGGTGTTGACATGACAGTTTGTAAAAACAATTATGTAACTGCATTAAACGGATTGGTAAGCGGAGGTTCAACAACAGGAGTATGGAGTGGTGGTGCAGGTGTTTTTTCTCCAACCACAACTGCACTTACAGCAAGTTATACGCCCTCAGCCGGTGAATTTACTGTTGGATTTGTTGTTCTTACTTTAACTTCCACAAATAATGGAAATTGTACTGCGGTAAGTGATCAAATAAGAATTGATTTTAAAGATAAACCAACAGCCAATTTTGCATCAACAAATGTTTGTCAGAATAAGAGTACACAATTTACAGATGCTTCCAATCCTAACATTGGTGCTTTGGCAGCCTGGAATTGGGCTTTTGGTGATGGCGGAACATCAACTGCAATTAATCCGGCGTACACTTATTCTATAGCCGGAACTTACAGCGCCACTTTAATTGTAAAAAACTCTTTTAATTGTTACGACACCATTACAAAACCAATTATAGTTTACAATTTACCGAATGTGAATTGGAGTTATAGCCGTGTGTGTTCCGGTTCTGCTTTATTAATGAACTTTACTGACAGTACAACTATTACTTTCCCTGATTCAATTGGAACTTTTTATTGGGATTTTGGCGGACCCGGAACTTCAACCATGCAAAATCCTTCACAAACGTATTCTACTTCGGGTACCTATAACGTAACTCATATTGTAACAAGTAAAAAGGGATGTAATGATACTTTAATAAAGCCTATCACCATTACTCCTCAGCCTGTGGCAGGATTCTATTACAATAATAGTGGTGCATTAGGTATTGGCTCTAATGTACAGTTTTTCGATACTTCAAAGTATGCGGTTTCCTATTATTGGAATTTTGATTACAATAATGCCGGTGCTGCAACAAGCACATTTACGAATCCTGTGAATACATATTTTGCAAATGGTACTTATACTGTATTGTTAGTAGTAAAAGATCAATACGGTTGTGCCGATTCTGCCGTTTCGTACCTCAAAATATTTACTGTGGAGAACAACATAAATGAATTAATACCAAATGCCATTTCTCCGAATGGTGACGGCAAGAATGATATTTGGAACTTGACTTTCATTAATACTTATTATCCGAATGCCGAAATTGAAATATATAACCGTTGGGGCCAACGCATATTCCATTCGATTGGATATCCGATTTCTTGGGATGGAACCTACCAGGGTTCACCGCTTCCTGTGGCGTCTTATTATTATATAATTAACCTTAATGATCCGAATAAGGAACCCGAAGAAAATATTTATAAAGGAGCCATTTTATTAATGAAGTAATGAAGATAAATTTTAAAATAGCGCTTGTTTTTTGTTTAGCTTTTTCTTTTTCAGGAAAGGCTCAGCAACAATCTTTGTACACCAATTAT
>CAZRNW010000554.1:0-2799 GCA_964601535.1 uncultured Flavobacteriaceae bacterium | reverse complement strand
AACGGCTTGAGAATTTAACTTTATTTTCACCTGTATATTCGCCATAAACATCATTTCCCATTAAAGAAACAACAATTGGTTTCCGTGGCCTTGAAATTATTACCGCTAAAGCACTTAAACTATAATGCGCATGGATAAGATCCACTTTCATTTTTTTCAATTCCCTTCTTAATTCCATTGAAGCTTTCCAATATCCAATTGGTCCTTTGCCTTTTATTAGAAAATAATTAATATCAGCGTTAAAGGCTTTTAATGATTCGCCCTGGGATTTAATAAATGGCGCTATCTCAAAATTTTTTGAGTTTCCGCTGCAAACAAATAGAACACTTATTGCTTTTTCCACTTCAGAAATTGATCTATACCCGAACTAAAATCCCATTTCGGATTATAATTGATGAGTTTTTTTGCTTTAGAAATATCAGCGTAAGTTTTTTGAACATCGCCGGGCTGGAATGCTGCTTTTTCGATAATTGCCTTCTTGTTCATTTTTTCCTGCAATACATTAATCATTTCCGTTAAAGAAATGGTTTTCGACTCCCCAAGATTTATTATTTCGTATCCGTTCAGTACAGGTATTGCATTTACAACGCCGCTTACAATATCATCTATGTAAGTATAATCCCTCGAAGTTGAACCATCACCATACATTTGAATTGGTTTATTAGCGTTTATCAGATTGTAGAATTTATGAATGGCGAGATCAGGACGCTGGCGCGGACCATAAACCGTGAAGAAGCGAAAACAAAAAACATCAAAACCATGTAAATGATGATAACTATGGCAAAGAAGTTCTCCCGCCCGCTTACTTACTGCGTATGGAGAAATCGGATTATGAACCTGATCGATTTCACTGAAAGGAATTTTTTCATTATTCCCGTAAATGGAAGAAGACGAAGCGAAAAAAAGTTTGGTGACACCATTATTTTTCATGCACTCCAAAAGACTCAGAGAACCGCCAACGTTTACATCATGGCAAGATACAGGATCTGTAATAGAAGGCCTCACGCCCGCTTTTGCAGCCAGATGAATAACCAGATCGAATTTATTTTCAGAAAACAATTTTGCAAGACTTTCTTTATCTCTCACATCACACTCTACAAATTTGTAATTTGGTTTTTGCCTGGCTGATGAAATGTTTTCCAGCTTAATATCTTTTGAATAGAAATCATCGAAATTATCAATCGAAACAACATCATGTCCTAATTCCAATAACTTATCCGCTAAACTTGATCCGATGAAACCGGCACCACCGGTTAAAAGAAATTTCATAATAGTACTTTTAGAACAACTTGATTTTAGAAATATATTGAAAGATAATCATTTTTCGAGGTACCAAATTACACTTTCTGCGTAAACCTGTTCAATATCCAGCGTTTTTTCGACAAAACTCCACTTACCATCGCTCTTTGAATAATAACCATCAGAATAAGGAATGCCTGCTGTACCAAAATGAATGGCCTGATACTCGATTACAAAAAATTCTTTTCCATTGAACGCTATATCCACTGATAAATGAGGAATATTTAATTTCAGGAAAAAATTATACACAAAGTCGTATATCCCTTCAGGCGCTTTTGCCTCCCTTCCATAAAAATAATTATCATAGCCTCCCCCGCTTGCTTTTATTCCCCTGCCTTTTTGAATTGGCCTGTTAAAAATGTAAATTTTATCCCCGAAAACATAAACCTTCCAGTCGTTCTTCAAATCAGGAATAAACTCCTGTATAATAAATTTCCGTCTGTAAATATCTTCCTTTACATAACCTGCATGCTTGAAGGGCCTGAGATAATCTTTCACCATTTCCTTCAGTCGGTAAACTATTCCTTTTCTCTTGATTATTTTTACTAATTCAACATGACTCTTTGCTAAAAAAACACCTACACCTGAAGCGCCACCGGCGGTTTTATAAACACATGGAAAAGAAATTTTACCGGCGGCTTTTAAATAATCACTTAAAGAACCCAGCACAATTGATTTTACGTTAGTTTCACAATGCAATGATTGAGCCAATAATTCCATAAATACTTTATTGTTATGCGCCCTTAAAAATTTGAAAGCCGGAATAACATTAGCATTGCTGATTTCGAGACTGTATACTACATCCTCTACGTAAGATTTATAAAAATACCCAATATCTTCCGATGAATTATAAATAACATTTTTCGAGGCAAAGTCCGGTAAATTATTATTAACCTGATTAAGCTCCATGTAAATTAGTTTGTAACCATGCGCTGCAAAATATTCTGACAGAAGATTCCTTTCCATGCCGCTTCTATAAGGCTTTGAAAAATGTTTCAATCCAAACACACCCTTATAATCAACTAATATGTATATCTCTTTCATTAAAATGTAATTTACAGTTTTTGGTTCATGTTAAGTAAAACACGCTCAGCATCTAAGTAATTAAAAAATATTGAAAATGAGAAAAGTGTTTTCATGCTGTTTTCATCAATATTTTGGCCCATATCAAAATAGTCTATTAACTTATCCGTCAAATTATCAATAGATTCATCATAATAAGTTTTAAATCCTTTGGTTGAGAATAAAGGGTCTGCGTTATGGTCAGATGATGGATTGTTTTTCATTAATTTAGAATAGACTAATTTGATTTTTCCCCTAGTGCTCAAAATATCCGAAGGCGAATATCCCTTCCCGGTAGGTAATTTGAATAGGTCTTGATTATTTTTCTTTATGAAATTAGCATAAAAAAGCTGTCCGTTCATTCGCCGCAAAGGGTTTTTATCTCTATACTTATAATATGCCCCCGAAGCCATTGTTCCCTGAATCTCTTTAAAAAAA
>CAZRNW010000553.1:0-2810 GCA_964601535.1 uncultured Flavobacteriaceae bacterium | reverse complement strand
GGAAAAGCAGAAACAGACAACAGCGGAGTTATCACCGGTGTAAAACCAATTTATGTTCACCTCCGGAATGAAGTGGGCATGGATACAGTTGAATGGCACAAAATGACTTTAGAATACAAAGCCAAAGGCGGTGAACAATTTTTGTTGCTCGGCAGTTTTGATATTACAGCTATTGATTACACAGGCGTAAAAGTTCCGAAAGGTGTACAAACACGAATCAACCAGCGTGCAGAACAAGATGCGTATTATTACATTGACGATGTGAGTCTGCGTGAATACCACGAACCTTATGTCGCGAAATTTGATACCGTTGTTGTTCCGAAAATTGATACCCTGAAACCAACGCTTGTTGTTGTGAATGATACTTCCGGCATGAATGCGAATACAACGGTTGTGTTAGATAAAGCCATTGTTCTAAAAAATGTTTTGTTTGAAACAGGCGCGGCGGTTTTATTGCCGGCTTCATTTCCTGAACTCGATGCAACAGCAGATTATTTATCACGCACACCGGGAATAAAATTAGAAGTAAGCGGCCATACCGATAATGTCGGCAATGAAAAAATAAACACCGACCTCTCCGAAAAACGCGCGAAGGCGGTGATGGATTATTTGGTGGGAAAAAGTATTGACCCGGGAAGAATTTCACACAAAGGTTTTGGCAGCACAAAACCAATTGCTGATAATGGGAGTGATGAAGGCCGTAAGCAAAACCGGCGGGTGGAATTGGTGTTTTTTAAATAATACATTTGCGGCCCTTCGACTACGCTCAGGGACCGCCATTTTCAAATTATTTTTTGACAACGGTGTCTGAGCGGAGCCGAAGGCACATACACAAATTGTTAATCACCTGTTAATATCTCGGCACCCCATTCACTCATTCAAACCCAGGGTTTAACTTCCCTTAACACATTGGTAACACGAATGGCATTATCTTTGACATTAGATAGACAACCATAAACCGACAGGTGAGCTTAAGCTAATCTGGGATACGGGGAAAATACTAAAGCCGGGGATAACATCTTCGGCTTTTTGTTTTTATTAAAAATGCTATAATCTGTAGCAAGGTTTTTTGTTTCTGCATATTAGTTTTGTGTTGATTCTGGTAAAACCGGAATAATTCTAAACCCGTCGAATTCGACGGGTATTAAAGGTAACGGATTCGTGACCTTTAAACAGCGGGTTAAAAATAAGGGATTGATTTCGCCCTTTTTAAAATCAAAATTAACGGGTTAACCAATTGTGCCTAATTCGGCATAATTAAAAACACAATTATGAAAAAAAGCAAAACATTAAAAATTGAAAATTTAGAAATAGTTCTTTATTCTAAAAATGAAGAAGATTTCATTTCACTAACCGATATGGCAAGATATAGAGATCCTGAAAGGGTGAATTATATTATTCAAAACTGGCTTCGAACAAGAAACGCTATAGAGTTTTGCGGGTTATGGGAGCAAATAAATAATGTCGATTTTAAAGGCATCGAATTCGATGCCTTTAAAAATGAAGCCGGGGCAAATAGTTTCGCGCTAACTCCGCAAAAATGGATTGAGGCAACCAATGCTATTGGGTTAATTTCTAAACAGGGCAGATATGGAGGCGGAACGTTTGCGCATCGCGATATTGCTTTTGAATTTGCATCTTGGATTAGCCCTCAATTCAAACTGTACCTTATTACTGAATTCCAGAGACTTAAAAAAGAAGAAAGTAAAAATCAGAAACTGGAATGGAATTTTCACCGCACATTGGCAAAAGTGAATTATCATATTCATACAGATGCCATCAAAGAAAATTTAATTCCCAAAGAACTCACCAAAACACAAATTAATTTTGTTTATGCTAATGAGGCGGACCTTTTAAATGTTGCTTTATTCGGTTTAACGGCAAAACAATGGCGCGATGCCAATCCGAAAGCTGAGGGTAACATCCGGGATGAAGCTACCATTGAACAACTCGTTGTTCTTTCAAATCTGGAAAGCATCAATTCAGTACTCATCAGGCAAAATATACAGCAATCTGAACGCCTTGTAAGACTTAATGAAATTGCGATTTCACAAATAAAAGTTTTGGTGAAGAACAGAAATACTGCGATTTCTTTTACGAAAGGTTTGAAGAAGCATTAAAACCGCTTATTTTATCGGACAATTTATAACTCATCCATGCAAAAAACGGCGCAGCGAAAACATCGAAACTATAATGCACACGCTGAATCATTATTAGTAAAGAAACTAAAATAGCAACTGTTAAATAAAACCAATTTAATTTTTTAATAGGATTACAAAAGACAAACAGTTGCAACATGTCCCGAGAAAAAAAGATCTTTCGTAATGCGGACTTGTCCGTAAAAAAAATGTTCGATAAAAGGATCGGTTAAGGGAATAATACCTTCAGGTGCTTCGAGCGGGAAAATGCTGAGAGAAACAATACGGAAAATTAAAATTAAAAAATACGCCTGAACCGCTTTTAAAAACAAATCCGGCTTGCTCACTAAACTGCCGATACATAAGAGGGCGGCTGAATAAATCAAAAGAAAAGTAAAAACCGAAACATCAAATGGCTGAACTAAATTTAAAACCACATCCCCTACTCTTTTTCCTTCCCTCGCTTCAACAAAAGCAAAAAAATAACTCAGGGAAAATAACAGAATGCCCAATAAAACGAAAGTCAATACAAACTGTATTCTGAATTGGCTTTGGTTCCAATTTTCTTTCCAGTTAGCTTTAAATTTATTCATTTCAAAAGCAAGATAGGAAATAATGTTTAATTTAATGTAACTCCCACCCCCCGACAAGTCGGGTGTGCTCCCTCTTAAA
>CAZRNW010000552.1:0-2828 GCA_964601535.1 uncultured Flavobacteriaceae bacterium | reverse complement strand
AGGTGTGTACACCGTTAGCGCATTTGATCCTGCTACAGGATGTACATCAACAAATACTGTCACTGCGGTAACAAATACTTATATTGCTATAACTGCTACCATCACACCTGCCACATGTACCGGTACGGTGAGTAACAATGACGGTACTATTATGGTGGCAGGATTTATTAATCCAAACGATAAATATGATTTAGTAAGCGGTGCTACTTATACAGGAAGTGCAACTTATGCTACAGCAACAGTTATTCCTGTTTCAGGAGTGATAACTAATACCCTCACTAATCCTGCTGCTAATACACCATATACAATACGCTTCTTTGGCGCTAATGGTTGTATAAAAGATACAACGCTCATCTTAATACCAATTGATTGTGCAGTAAACAATTCACTTGGTTTAGCGAAAGCAATCACAACCGTAACAATGAATGCAAACGGAACCTACGCTGTTACTTATAAAGTTGTGGTGAAGAATACAGGATTTGTAACGCTGAATAATGTCGCTTTAACTGAAAACTTAAGCAACACATTCCCGTTACCAACAACATTTACTGTGAGTTCTGCTCCTGTAATTATTACACCGGTAACAAGCTTAACATTGGATCCTACATTCGACGGTTCATCACAGCCTGTAATAACTAATACAACAAGCAGTTCCTTAATTGTTGGTGAAATTGATACGCTTGTGTTCACCGTAGATGTTTTACCTAATGGCGTATTCGGAACATTTAACAACTCTTTATTGGGTACTGCAGTTGGTGGTGTTTCATCAACAGTTGTTTCTGATTCATCACAGGTAGGCTTGAATACTGATCCTGACAATGATGGTAATCCAACCAACAATAACATTCCTACTCCGCTTAACTTAACACCAAAAACATTCTTTGGTATTACTAAGCAAGGTGAGTTAAGTGCCGCCTTGATTGATGGCAGTTACGATATTACTTACACTGTATCAATCCATAATTTAGGAAACGATACATTGAGAAACATTGTACTGAAAGACAGTTTAGCGGGAACAACCATTAAATTGCCTGCATCTTACAGCATGAAGAGCGGACCAACAATGTTGAGCGGAACTTTAACGCCAAACTCATCATTCAATGGTAACAGTGATCCTAATCTGATCGTAACGGCAGGAAGCAAAATGGCTCCTAATACAGTGAACAGAGTGGTATTTACCATTAATGTAATACCTGATACCGTAACTGTGATTAGTAACTCGGCTTACGGAAGCGCTGTTGGTACTTCAACAACACCGGTTACAGATATTTCTAACGACGGAGATAATCCTGATGTAAATGGAAATGGTATCTGGAATGAATCGTCTGACAACATACCAACTGTTCTTGTGATTGATAAATTCTTAGTTCCTGAAGTATTTACGCCGAATGGCGATGGGGTAAACGATTTCTTTGTAATTAAAGGTATCCAAAAAACTGAAAACACCTTAACGATTTACAACCGCTGGGGTAATAAAGTTTACAAAGCGGATAACTACGATAACACTTGGAACGGTATGCCGAATGTAACCGGAACTCTGGGTAACCAGAAATTACCTCAGGGAACTTATTATTACATTCTTGAATTCAGAGGCGAAACCAATTTGAAAACAGTAAACGGATTTGTTGTATTACAGTATTAATAAATAAGAAATTAACCCTTCGGCAAGCTCAGGGTGACAAAAAGAAAAAAATTAAGAATATGAAATCAATTAAAAATATAATTACAGCCGCATGTTTAGGTGTTTTGTTTTTTGCAAACACCAATGTAAAAGCGCAATATGATGCGATGTTTACACAATACATGTTTAACGAAATGTTTATTAATCCTGCTTACGCCGGAAGTAAAGATGCCATGCATGTAACGGCCTTGCACCGCCAGCAATGGGTAAATTTCCCGGGAAGACCAATTACCAGTACCTTCTCAATGCACGGACCAATCGTGAATGAGAACATGGGCTTTGGCTTGAGTTTCTTGAACGAGAAAATCGGTTCGTTAAACCGTAATCTTGCTTATTTAAGTTATTCTTATAAAATCAAAGTGGGTAAGAACGGTAAAATTGCATTTGGATTGCAGGGCGGGGTGCATAACATGGTAAACAAGTTTGCAACACTTAAAGCAACAGAAGCAGGCGACGTTCAGGTTTCACAAAATTCTCCGAGTGTTGGTTTCGGAATTTATTACAGCGACAAAGTAAATTATGCAGGCCTTTCTATTCCCCGCATGATTGACGATCAGATAAAATTCAACGAAAGTGGTGAATTTGTGAAATCAAATAAAATGAGCCCGCAGAAATTCCATTATTACTTAACTGTCGGCAGATTATTTACTTTAACGGATGATTTAAAATTGAAAGGACAGTTTATGATAAAAGCTGTTCAGAATGCACCACTGCAGTATGAAGTAAATGCTAACTTCTTAATTAAAGAAAGAATCTGGGCAGGCTTATCATACAGAAGCGGAGATGCAGCATCTGCAATTCTTGGAATTCAGGTTAATCCGCAATTTGTTATTAGTTATTCTTATGATTATACATTAAGCCAGATACAGAAATACTCTCAAGGCTCACACGAAATTGCCTTGAGTTATGTATTTATGTATAAAGGGAAGAAAATTGTTACACCTCGTTATTTTTAATTTTTATGAATAAGAAGAACATCCTTGCAGCATTTATCCTCTTCACTTTAAGCTTAGGCTTACAGGCGCAAGAGAGTCTTGTTTTAGCTGCTAATAAATTATACAATGCAAAAGCATTTGCTGAAGCTATTCCTAAATACGAAAAGGTTTTAAAGAAAGACAGCAATAACGCAATAGTACTCGCTAATCTT
>CAZRNW010000551.1:0-2831 GCA_964601535.1 uncultured Flavobacteriaceae bacterium | reverse complement strand
GGCTGAAATACATCATTCCAACCGTCAGCATTTGGCGTAAATGCATTCGGTACATAAATTCCATAATCTTCTCCAACAACAATTTTCTTAATAATAGTATCCAAACAACCCTTATCACTCTTTACAATTAAAGCTACAGGATATTCTCCTGCATTCTCATACATGAAAGTAGGGTTTTGCTGAACAGAGGTGTATTGGGCCGTATTCATAAAATACCAGTTCCATGTTGTGATGACTGCGTTATGCGAAGCATCCGTAAAAGTAACTTCCTCAATCATCTCGATTGGTTTTATCGGCGAGAAATTAAAATCTGCAATTGGCTTAGGGAATACTTCAACAGTGAAAGTTGTTGAGTTGCTGCAGCCGTAAATATCATTTACAACAGCATTAATTGTATAGGTTCCCTGAACATTGTAACAAGTCTGCGCACTACTGCCGGTTCCCGATACACCATTTCCTAAACTCCAGTTGAAAGATTGAACCGCAGATGTACTGTTAAAGCTAAATTGAGAACATAAAGGCGGACAAGCATTTATTTTATCAGCCGTAATATTAATGTTTGGAATAGGATTTACAACGGCAGAAGTGGTTGTTGAGGCAGTACATCCGTTTGCATCTGTTATGGTTAAATTATAAATACCCGAATAAGCAACCGTGTTTGCCATAATCGTTGGAGATGCTACGGAGGAGAAGAAACCGTTAGGTCCGCTCCAGGCATAAGAAATACCGCCGGTTCCGTTTAAACTTAAAACATGATCAATACAAATCGGACTGTTAGTTGTTATGTTTGGTACCGGTGCAGCATGAACTAATAAATTAGCTACAGCTGTATTCGTACAGGTATTTGCATCAGTCACCAATACAGTATAAACACCTGAATTAGCAGGAACCGCATTAGGGAATGAAGGATTCTGAAGCGAAGAAGTATAACCGCCAGGACCGGTCCAGGAATAAGTAGTACCGCCGCTTGAAATAATTCCGGTATTAGAATTTTCACAAACAGTCGCTCCTGAAGCAGAAACAACCGGCTGCGGATTAATAGTAACAAGTGTAGTAATTGTATTTGTACAATTATTCGCATCCGTAACAGTTAAAGTATAAGTTCCGTTATGCGACATGGCCGAAACAGGAACGGTGGGATTTTGAGAAGTGCTGGAAAAACCTGGTCCTGCCCAAACATAATTTGTTCCTCCGCCACCTGTAAAGTTGATTGGATTCTGAATACAAATTGGTGTGTTATTAGATGCCAATGGAGTAGGAAGTGCGTTTACAGTTACAGCTGTAGTTGCGCTTGCCGTACAAGAACCTAAATTAATTACTACAGTATAAATGCCCGTTGCAGTTGCTTGCGCGTTTGGAATATTTGGATTCTGTACCGCGGATGAAAATCCGGGGCCGCTCCATGTATATCCTGCACCTGCCGAACTACTTAATTGCACGGTAGCTCCCGCACAATAAGGCCCTGTATTAGCCGCAGAGGCTGTAGGGGTGAAAACCGTTACATTGGTTTGTGCAGTGGCAGTACATCCCGCCAGATTAACTGTAACAATATAATTACCCGAATGGGTTAATGCTGCCGGCGTAATACTTGGATTTTGTAATGTTGATGAAAATGAAGCAGGACCAGTCCATGAATAAGTTCCACCGCCGCTCGATCCAATATTAATAACACCACCCGTACAAACCGGACTATTATTAGTTGCGGTAGGAACCGGAAGAGGATTTACTGAAACAGTTGCTATTGCGCTTCCGGTACAGCCTGCAGTTGTGCCCGTAACGGTATAAGAAGTTGTAGTCATCGGGCTCGCGTTTGCAGTATTCGGTCCTGTTGAAGTTGCTCCGGCCGACCAGACATAACTCGTTGCTCCGTTAGCTGTAAGATTTGCTGTTTGCCCCGCACAGATAGATGGTGAGTTGACCGTAACAGTCGGACTCGGATTAACCGTAATACAAACATTATTGGAAGTTAAAGTAGAACCGCAACCTGTTACCAAAGCCTGATAACAGGTATTAGTAGCAAGCGTAGGTGTAACAATCATGCTTGCTGTAGCCCCGGCAATATTCGACCATGGTCCCGATGAACTTGGTCCGGATTGCCATTGCAAACTGCCGGAATAAGTCGACATACTTAATGTAGCAGAATTACCTGAACACATTGTAGTGGGTGTTGCACTAATAACACCAACAACTGGCGGAATATTACTTACAACAACGGTAATAGGTGCAGTAACAGTCCAGCACCCTAATTTTGTATCAGAAACCGTACAGGTATAAGTTGTCGTAACAGCAGGCGATGCAATAGGATTTGAACACGTGGTGCAGCTTAGTCCTGTTGCAGGTGTCCATGAATAAGTAAATGGAGGCGAACCGCAGCCATTGGTAACCGATGCAGTTAATTGGGCAGTTTGAGGAGGGCAAATACTGGTAGCGCTTGAGGAAAGAGTTAATGTAGGTGCGATAAAGGTTCCCGGTGTTGTAAAAGTGTAAGTTGTTGTCCATCCGCTGAAAGTCGCAGCACCATAAACTTCTCTTGCTCTGAATTTATAAACTGAACCCGGACAAAGCGATGCGATACTAATACTCTGCATCGGATACGCATAAGGCGTACTTGTTTTATTTATTCCTGCTGAAATATAGAAAGGCGCTAATCCGGTAAAAGCAGCACTGTTGCATAAAAGTTCAACTTGCACTGAATAGGTGCAATTATAAGTTGTGTTACTCGACCAGTTAAGATTTAAGTTTGTGCCGGAGATAGTCCATGTTACCAAAGTAGGAACATTCAGCGGTGAACAAGCCTTAGCCTGATTGGTAAATATCCCTTTAAATAGGAT
>CAZRNW010000550.1:0-2852 GCA_964601535.1 uncultured Flavobacteriaceae bacterium | reverse complement strand
ATTACAAGGTTCCAAACGTCCTATCGGTTCGTTCATATTTTTAGGAACAACAGGAGTTGGAAAAACCGAATTGGCAAAAGCATTGGCTGAATTTTTATTTAATAATGAAAATGCCATGACTCGCATTGATATGAGTGAATATCAGGAACGTCATGCTGTAAGCAGATTAGTTGGAGCGCCTCCGGGATATGTGGGTTATGATGAAGGCGGACAATTAACGGAAGCCGTTCGTCGCAGACCGTATTCAGTTGTGTTATTAGATGAAATTGAAACAGCGCATCCGGATGTATTTAATATTTTATTGCAGGTGCTGGATGACGGGCGTTTAACCGATAATAAAGGTAGGACAGTGAATTTCAAGAACACTATCATCATCATGACCTCAAACATTGGTTCTCATATCATTCAGGATAATTTTGATAAGATGACCGAGAAAAATAAAGATGCGGTGATGGCGAAGACGAAAAGTGAAGTGTTTGAGTTGTTGAGAAAATCCATTCGTCCTGAATTCTTGAACCGCATTGATGAAGTGATTATGTTTGAACCGTTGAACCGTGAACACATTCATAAAATCGTAGAGATACAGTTTAACAATGTTGCAAAATTATTAGCAGAACAGCACATTCAAATGAGCGCAACACATGAAGCGATAGACTGGCTCTCTCAATTGGGTTACGACCCGCAATTCGGTGCCCGCCCTGTTAAACGTGTGATGCAAAAGCAAGTGTTGAATGAACTTTCGAAACAGATTTTATCAGGAACAGTTGATAAAGAGAAAGAAATCATTCTCGATATGTTCGATAATAAGTTTGTGTTTAGGAATAGGTAATATTTCTCACGATTCGCTAAGACGTCAAGGAAACTTTGCGGCTCTGCGTCTTTGCGTGAAAAGTTATTTCTTAGTAAAAGTATAAGTATCTATCATCAATCCTCCAATAGCGCTGCTGCTGTGTGAAAACAAATCATAACCTTTTTTAGCGATGTCGTTTACGGTAGCATTTACCTTAATGGTATTGGGCGTGATGTTGTCGACTTTAAATTTGTCAAACAGAACTTCTTCTGTTTTGCCTTCTTCATCAACAGTTACCATAAATGAGTTTGACATGAGGCCCGGCTGTTCCACAACTTTCAGGGTTAAATATTTTGTCGGCATACTTGCAACATCCGGCCGGAATGAGTTAAACAGGAAAAATCCTGCCACCACACAAATGGTGATGATTATCGAATATGTAGTTTTTGTTTTCATGGCCTTAAATTTTTAGGGTTAATTGATTTATTTTACGTAAGATATATACTAAAGTTACAGGAATTTATCCTCAAAAACAAAGAGTAAGGGCGCAACGCCCCCATCCATGATAACGTCCTCTCTCAAACTCAGGACTCTGAACAACCTTAGTATACTCAGCACTGAATCGTTTAAAGGCAACAACAATTCCATAAGTCCCTTGTAAAACATATCTATTAATAGAAGCATCGGGTAAAGAATGAATGTCTTTATCAAATAAACCACCTTGTACGGTAGCATTATATCCGACAAATTTGGTTTTCCCTTTTGCAAAAACGTAACATTGGAATTTATTTTTGGTAGCATTTTTAATGATACCCAATTGTTCAAAATATCCGGCCATAAAACCGGTGCGTACCATTAAACCTAAACTCAAATCATCATAAATTGTTCCAGCGCGCAAATCGCCCAAAGCCATTGCTTCAAAGTATTTTGAAGTAAATAAGCCTTGTTCAATACCTAAACCATAAGTAAGAATATAATCTGTACTCAACTGATTTTCCCAACCCAAGGGTTGAATATTTACCAAAGCTCTGTGAATCCCTTTTTGTTCCTCATCACAAACTGCACATGGACCAATTATCCCCAAATCCAATTTTGAATTTATTCTCCTTTTCTTTTCGGAGTTGATTGAAATTAAATATTGGGAAAGATACATGGTAGCCGCAAACGGACGGTCGAGATAATTTAAAGTGTCGTATCTGATACTCCCGGGTGTAAAACAATCTTGCCGTGCCATTAAACCAAAATAATTTTGCGAATTTTTTCCTGCCTTAATAAGAATTTTAGAGACCGGCGATTTACTAAAAACAGGAAGAATCAAATCAATATAAACCCCTTGTGTATAATATCTATCCGTGGCACTAAAAAAATCATTATCATAATTAAAAGAAAAATAGCGGTTGGTTTTATCCAAAGGTTTTTGAATAGAATCGGTTTGGGCACTTAAACCAAAGGATATTAATAAGACTAAGAAGGGGAACAAGCTCCGCATAATCATTAGACGAAAGCAGAGAGGAATGCTTACACTCCCTCATCAGCAACTTCGTCGGTCCCTTCGACTGCGCTCAGGGTCCGAATGCCCGGTCACTGAGCGGAGTCGAAGTGCCGGATTAATCAAACAACCCACTACCTTTTTTATAAATGGATTTCCCCAAATGTTTATAAGCCATTTCGGTCACTTCCCTTCCGCGCGGGGTTCTTATTAAATAACCTTCCTGAACTAAAAACGGTTCGTAAACTTCTTCAATGGTTCCGGCTTCTTCGCCAACGGCTGTACTAATGGTAGTAATACCAACCGGACCACCCTTAAACTTTTCGATAATAGCAGTTAAAATGCGGTGATCCATTTCATCCAAACCGTTTTTATCTACATTCAAAGCTTTTAAGGAATAAGCAGCAATTTCCATATCGATTTTGCCTGAACCTTTAATTTGTGCGAAGTCGCGGACCCTTCTGAGCAATGCATTTGCTATACGAGGTGTACCGCGACTCCGTCTTGCGATTTCATAAGCCGCATCAGCGCTTATTTCAACACTAAGAATATCACAGCTACGCTCAATAATTC
>CAZRNW010000549.1:0-2853 GCA_964601535.1 uncultured Flavobacteriaceae bacterium | reverse complement strand
CTCTGATAAAGTAGGCAAAAACAGGCCCGATTGAAAGAAAGTGTTTAAGTTTTTGTAACATCGCTTTTATTTTATCACTCGTTCATCAGTTCCATCTCTAAAACTTCAGGTTCTAACCAACGACCATCTTCTTTAATTAATTCTAAGGCCTTTTCTACGCTGGCAAAAAAACGACGGTTATAGGCGATAAATATGTTTGAGTTTCCTGATTTACTTTTTTCCTGAAGGGTTTTAAATTCAGAAGGTGTGGCAATACCGGGCTTTTCAACTAAAATATTCTTTATCCCGTCTTCAATAAGTGTAATACTATTAGCTGCCAGGTTATTTACATTAGAAGCAACAATTGCATGTGAATAAGTTCCCAATTTGCTTTTATACTTATCCAAACCGCCAAAAAACATTTTTTCTTTTGAAACATAGGTTTCGAAATTCTTTGCTTTAGCCTCGTTTCGGCCAAATAAGGAGAAGTCGATTTTCAGATCACTAAGTACTTTAGCGTACTCAAGCGCCATATTCCCTGCTCCTATTAATGCTACTTTCATAATTAAGTTATTGGACAAATTGTTTCTTTAGAATCCGGAAGGCCAAAAGCTTTATTAAATACTGAAAACAAAGTTTTATGCGTCAAATACATTTCCTGTAAGGTTGGCATAAAACATTTACCCTCCTGAATATCTGCCACAAGAGTTTTGGTCATTATACTGGAGGGAGTAATATCAAACGTATCACTTATTGAATTTCCATTTTTCAATTCGATAGTGTATTTATGGTTCTCGAAAAAATATCTGTCGCTGTTTTTTGTTTTAATATTTACCACAACAATATCATTTAATCTTGCATCTGCTGAAACATGAAAAGTGCTGCCATTCTTACTAACAAAAGACATAGTTCCCAATAATTCGTTATAATCACTTCCCCGTTTAGATCCATTTGGATGAACCGTTATACGGGAATCCGAATACTTAGGGCAATCTCCCGACAAATAATAGAATAGATCGAGATAGTGTATAGAATTGCAAGCCATTCCGAAATCACCGCCCATTACAGAAAAAGAAAAAGGTTCCTTCGATTGATTCAGTGTTTTTTTCAGATCAATGTAATTTCTAAAATAACGGTTTGGTAAATTGCAATGCACTTTTAGATTATTTTTCTCTGCAATAGCAATGGCATCTTCAAATTGTACACATGACTGGAAAACTACTTTCTCAATCAAATAATTTTTACACTTTATATTGGAAGTTAAATAACTGAATATATCGAAACGTGGTTTTGAAGATGTTGCAATGATGATAATGTCATATTCATTATTATTTACATCTTTCAGATCCGGAAAATAATTTACCTGATCAGGAGTACTTCCTATGCGAACAAGATTAGTATCGAAAATAGTTTTGTCAGGCTCAACAACCTTTATTTTTGTATAAGCACCTGTTGAAATTAAAGATTGCGTGTGTCTGCAACCCATTCCGCCAAAACCAACTACTAATGCTTTCATTATTATTTTTGTTTATAGCCTTCGTTAAAAATATTGTAATTCAAATGCCATTCATTGTCAACCTTGGTCCACAAATGCGGGCTTCTCCACGAATCAATTACTTCATTGAAATATTTTTCATCTATACTACAATACTCTAAGAATGTTTGAAAATATTTAGCCGGAAATTCTCCATCGAATTTTTTTACCAGCGCAATCCCTTCCTCACGGGTAATATGTCCGTCACGGATTTCATGTGCTGTATCTGAAGTACATCTTCCAACTCCAAACTTTATATATGATAAATAATAGTGAAATCCATCGAGCTTGTCATCCAAAGATGCATACTTGGAGTAAGTACCTTCACTTCTTCCTTGGTTCGCAGTAAAACCGGTATTCTCAACACAATAATAAAAATTCTCCTGGGGCACCCACTTTTTATAATACCCGTAGAAATGCAATTCCACACCCAGCTTATCCAGGGCTTCCATCTCCGGTGCCATGTATGGTCTCAATTGATTATCTGTTAATCCGTATTCTTTTAAATCTTCAGGGCCTAATCCAGAAAAGTAATGTTTCTTATGGTCTGTTTTATAATTACGTGTTGGGGAAAATGCATTCTTCATATCACCTCCGTATTCCACTTCGCCGTTCTCACCATACATTACTAATGGAATCCCATGTGTAACCGCTGCCTGCAATGGAAAATTTGTTTGTCCGTATATGAACGGCTGAAACGGATCGCCAAGTATTTCGAATGATAAACGTGTTAATAAACGGTGAGTATATCCCGGAGGTGTCATGGTAACATTCGCCAAATCACCAACACGTTCCATTTGATGTATATTTTGAAAGCCAATATCTGTATACATATGCGGTGCCCATGTTACAGTTAGCGGATTCATATTGTATTTATGCTTCAGCTCGTGAGCGATATAAGCCGCGTCTTTACCGCCACTACACGGTACAATTACATCATATCTTCCATCATTTCTTCTGTGCTTATCGAGTAAGGTTATCAATTCTTTCTCACGCATGCCCCAATCAATCTTCGTGCGTTTAAACACAGCATAATTACAAGCTGAACACACGCCATGCTCATCAAAAGTAATCCGTGGACGCTGATTAGACATTGTACACTTAACGCAGTACTTAACTTCAGATGGAAGATTATAACGTTGTTGTGTATTCTTGAATTCTACTTTTCTTTGATCTTTCAGTTCGAGAGTTTTCATGTCTTATTTTGTCTTGTTAAATTTGGTTGACCCAGTTCTTATAAATTTTAATTCCTTCTAAAGCACTTTTTTCAGGATGGAATTGCATGGCGAATACATTTTGTTTTTTAATTGCGGAACAATATTCAATCCCACAGAAATTGG
>CAZRNW010000548.1:0-2856 GCA_964601535.1 uncultured Flavobacteriaceae bacterium | reverse complement strand
TGATTAAAAAAACCGCATTACATCCTGATGGCGCAATTTTCGCGCGGGGTTCTTGTGATGATAAAGGACAAATGTATATGCACGTGAAGGCGTTTGAGATTATGATGAAAACGGGAACGCTGCCTTGTAATGTGAAATTTATGATTGAAGGTGAAGAGGAAGTTGGTTCTGCAAATTTAGGTCCTTGGATAGTTGAAAATAAATCAAGATTAAAAGGCGATATTATTTTAATTTCCGATACATCGATGATTGCAAACGATACACCGTCGATTGATACAGGTTTACGTGGCTTGTCCTATATGGAAGTTGAAATTACAGGACCGAACAGGGATTTACACAGTGGGGTTTATGGTGGTGCAGTTGCAAACCCGGTGAATGTGCTTTGTAAAATGATTGCTTCTTGTCATGATGAAAATAATCACATCACCATTCCAGGTTTTTACAATGATGTAGTTGAATTGACAAAAGCTGAGCGTGATGAAATGGCAAAAGCGCCTTTTAACTTAAGTGATTTCAAGAAAGATTTAAATGTTGATGTTGAACAAGGTGAAGCGGGTTATACCACTATTGAAAGAACAGGTATCCGTCCGACTTTAGATGTCAACGGAATTTGGGGCGGTTATACAGGAGAAGGTGCAAAAACAGTTTTACCTTCAAAAGCATTTGCGAAGATAAGTATGCGCTTAGTTCCGAATCAGAGTTCGGATAAAATCAGCGAATTATTTAAAAATCATTTCGAAAAAATTGCACCGAAATCGGTTAAGATAAAAGTTTCACATCATCATGGCGGAGAGCCTGTTGTTGTTTCTCCAAACTCTGCTGCCTTTAAAGCGGCAAGCATGGCTATGGAAGAATCGTATGGTAAAAAACCAATTCCAACAAGAGGCGGCGGAAGTATTCCGATTGTTGCACTATTCAAAAAAGAATTAGGATTGGATAGTATTTTAATGGGGTTTGGTTTAGATACTGATGCTTTGCATTCTCCGAATGAACATTACGGTTTATTCAATTACTATAAGGGCATTGAAACTATTCCTCTTTTTTACAAAAATTTTGTAAATAATAAGTAATGAGTTCTTCCGATTGGATTGCAACTATAGGCGTAAGTATTTTGCTCATAGGTTTTGGATTGAATCTTCTTAAGATTATTCCGGCCGATTCTTATTTGTATCTCTCACTTAATTTTTTCGGATCCTTTTTAGCCGGTGTTGCGGCGGTGATGATTCACCTGGTTCCATTCATCGTTCTCGAAGCTGTTTGGGCCGTTGTTTCTTTGTTCGGTATCATTAAAAAAATAAGTGATGCTAAGAAAAAAGCAAATGAATAAATTTTGGCCCTTGCTTTTAGTGGCATTTGGTTTTCTTTTCAATTCCTGTAAAGAATTTAAAGATGTAGAGGTGACCGGCGTAAAAAGTTTCAGGTTAACTAAAATAAGCGGAGACGGAATTGAAGGGGAAGTAATCATTGGAATAAAAAATCCGAACACATTTGGTTTTTTAATTTACCCTTCTGAATTCGATATTACCTACAGCGGCATGAAGATGGGTAAAGCCCGCTTGTTCAAAAAAGTCCGTATTGAAGCGAACAGTGAAAAACCTTATGTTTTTAAATTGAAAACCGACCTTAAAGACCTTAACCTGATAGAGGTTTTAGGAATGGTGAGCGGGGGTAAAATGGGCAAAATAGAGGTGAAGGGTACCCTCAAGGCGGGGAAATTCTATATCAAAAGGCGGGTTCCGGTTGATTTTTCAGAAAAAATAGGGCTAGGAACCTAGTTTTTAACAAATTGTGTAACTTTTGTTAATATCTTAGCGTACAACTAGAAAAAACCCTCTAAGCCATGCCCGATCTCGACTTAATATCGGCCTGCATCAAAAACGATAAAATTGCGAAAAAGCAGTTTTACGAGGCGTTTTATACTCAATTAGCAGTAACGGCATTAAGATATTCGAAAAACAAAGAGCAAAGCACTGAAATGGTGCAAAGCGGCTTTGCTTTTTTATTTCAGAACCTACATAAATTTAAAGCCGCTAATCAAACGGTTGAAGAATGGGTAAAAGAAGAATTCATTAATTTCTGTGTTCAGTTTATCCGTAACATCAGAAGCGAATATTATGTGGCAAGCACAGTCCGCGTAACGGATACTCCTGCTAAAACTTACGATTTGTTTATTGATAGCACACTTACCGATTTTAAAAATGTGGAGTTTGATGTATTGGTGAAATCATTACACCAGTTAGTTCCATCCCAGCGCTTAATTTTTAACCTTCATGTTGTAGAAGGTTATGATTTAAGAAAATCGGCAGAAATTTTGGAAGCTAGTGAACAAACCGTAAAAGCGAATTTGGAAAAAGCAAGATATAACTTGCAAAAGAACATTGATAAAAACAATAAATCACTGAAAAATGAGCAGTTTGTTTAGTTACGAATTAGACGAAGCACAGATTCGTTTAACCTTGCAGAACAGCAGGGCTGTTGATTATCATGAATCCATGTGGGATGAGTTCGAGCATAAATTCCTTCAGCATAATACCCATCAAAACCTCAGCAAATTTAAATTACCCGAATTTCATTTAAACATTAACCGCAATATCGTTTTACCTGTGATATTTGTAACGGCCCTTGTTGGTGTTTCGGCAATTATGTTAAGTTTTGTTGATTTCAAAACCAATTCAACCCAGCAAATCGAAAAAGGACTAATCCCGAATCCGGATAATTTCACACCTGAAAAAAGTAAAACAGCAATAATTGCCAAAAAAGAACCGGTTAAAACAGAAGAGGAAAAGCCAATCGTTAAAGCAGATTCAGTACCCGTAAAACTTGAAACTCCGACTGCCACAACCTCACAAATTGCAG
>CAZRNW010000547.1:0-2861 GCA_964601535.1 uncultured Flavobacteriaceae bacterium | reverse complement strand
GAACTACAAACACTCCACGATTGTCGCTTTGGATATCGTAACAGCCAGGAGGCAAAGTTTTAACGGTAGGAGTAGTAGCCATGTAACCAGGACCATAAAGAGCATACTGATTAGGCTGGCCAGGGTTTTTTACGTTATCGTCATCGTCAAAGTCCGGTGCTCTATCTCGAGTTCGTCGATCATTTTTACTAGATTTATCTCCGTCAAAAGCATCTGCGGCTTGTGCCCATTCTGCTGCGTCATCAATTTCGCTCATTTGATTCCCTTTCTATTGTATACCCACGAGATTCGAATTGCTCGTCGGTCATTATGTCGATTTTACTAAATGCTTGATAAACTATTTCTTTTTTAGTTACATTAACGTATATAATTTCGTGCATTACAAAGCCTGTCCAGTCTGCATTGTAATATCTTTCTGTCACTTTCATCTTAATACGGGTTGGCGGTGAATGCAAGCCTTCTTTTAAATCTTCAAATTTCATTTGATCGCCTTTGATGGGATTAGCCCAACTGCATTTCTAATTATTACTTGTGCTGCCATAAGAGAATCAATTCCGACTTGTTCAGCAGCTTTCCCTAATGGAATTCCTTGATTGAAAAGGTCTAGAAATCTTTGTTTCTTTTCAAGCGGGATCTCATCGTAATCTATATCAAGTTCGTCTTCTTTTCTAGCTTTTGTTTCAGATGGAGCTTCACGGCCTAGTCTTTTCCAAAGACGGTCAACTTTGGCTTGCTTTCTGCGCTTTTGAGCCGCAATAGCTTGCTTGAGTATCTTTGGAGCTTCGTTCATATTACATCCAAATTACTGAAAGCTACTTTATTTTTAAAGTAAGTAGCTCTCAAATCATGTAATCTTCTAGCGTATGCAAATCCATCGCTATTTCCGTCCATAAATAAATCTGATCCCATGCCTGTTAATGTTTCATTAGTGATCTGATAGTCAGAGTCTAGATAAGTAACTGTCACCATCTGAATGTATGGATGTGGTTGCTCTATTTTTGTAATTACGCAATGCTTCTTTTTATATCTATCAAAGTAAATTTTTTCCGTACTTACAAATGTTCTTTCTGTAATGGAGTTTAATATCATTTTATTTCACCTTTAAGTTCGTAATTTGCCATCCTAATAAGAGGTTTTTCTGTTTCTTCTAATGCTCTATTTATTAAAGGTCTAAATTTATATGGAATACTTGTCCTGTAGCATTTATCTCTTGAGTATATCTCACCTGAGAAAGACATATCATTTTTATCATCAATATAGTAGTCCATTCTTGCGCGAAGGATTCCTTCTCCTTGAATTTTTTGGTCTGCGTATCTTGCAGGAATCCTGCCGTGCTGTTCTATAAACTCAATGACCTGTTTCTTGAAACCCTGAACATCGTGCTTTCTTTTATTGTTAGTTTTTCGTCCAGATACCATGGCTATACGTCTCATTTGAGCATCATATGCACCTGCTTCTTTGGATACAAGATTTTCAAATCTATAGCCAAGATATCTTTCGCGAACAGATTTTGATCTACGAGATGGCCATCGACCGTTCTTTTCATAGAAATCTAATATGCGATTTTTTGTTTTATTGCCTTGACGCACACTGTTTTTAGAAAATAAAGAACGCCCTGTACCTGCACCTTCGCCGTATTTATATTCTTTTAATCGCTTAATTAAAATTTTTCTATATCTTGTAAATATTTTCTGCAGCTTTAAATTCATTTTGGCTCATCCTTTGCGATCATGGGCTTTTTGCTTTTAGGTCTGTTAAATATAATATTAGCAATGTTGATTGTTCCTTGGATCAATAACCAAGCCAAGAAGAATGTAAGGTATGGACTGTTTGATGCAAATTCATAGAAGTTCATATTACCTCTGTAATTTAATGTTCATTTCGAAAGGTAGCAATGGAGTTCCTACCCCAAGATGAGGACCAAACTCTCTCATTAGTTCCCACATCTGAAATTGTACATATCCAGGATATTCAACTGATTCTTTAGGTTCCTGGAATAAAATATCCGTACCAAAATATTCCCAGTTTTTGCGAAGTATTTCATAGCCATGCGCCGTAAGTTTTACATAGACGTAATCATTTACATTGAAGTTCATATTCTCTCCCTTACCTTAATAGGCGGTAGCGGTTTTGCTGGTTTATTGCGTTCTTCTTGTTCTTTTCTCCATTGTTTTATTGATCTATCCATCTCTTCATAAGATGCGTCTGAGAACCATCCAGTTTCAGTAACCATTTCACATGCGTATATTTCGTTTCCAAGACCTTGCGAAGTCACTTGGCCAAATGTGATTTCAGCTTTTGGATAAAAATAAATATTTTTATCCCTAGTTTTACCCTTCTTTGTGATACTGCAAGCATATGGATTATGCTTTTGGTTACTGAAATGAACAATCTCACTAGTTCCTCCAATGCAGGCAGCAAGCTTAGTACATTGTTCTGAAAATCTTCTTAAGTTATCTTCGTTAACTATTAGGCAATTTTCTAAATCAGCGCCTTTACAATTCTCGTAGTTATCTGATGACTTACATCCTACTAGGAAAAGCATAATAATTAAAAGTATTCTCATTTTGCCTCCCTTTTGTACATTTCAAACAAAGACTTTCTTAAGCGACTTCTGGCAGAAAGTCCTACTGATTCAAGTATTTTTTCGTATTTTTCGATGATTGTCCATGCTTCTTTCTCAGTTTTTGTCGAAATTGACTCTTCATCAACCTCAATTTCAACGAAAGTATCCACTTTTGATGCTTTTCCACCGTTTGTAGTGTCGTAAACTGAGTAAAACACAATTGTAGCGTCGTCAAAGTTATAAATATGACAAGTCTTCCAGATTGAAAAGTTGAGTTTATAGCCAAGATCTGAGA
>CAZRNW010000546.1:0-2861 GCA_964601535.1 uncultured Flavobacteriaceae bacterium | reverse complement strand
TAAACGCATTATCATAGTTCTTATTTTGGTTTTAATAAGCCCTGTTTCTTTTTCGCAGGAGTTAAATTGTCAGGTTACCATTAACACCCAGCAAATTCAGGGGACTGTTCAAAAGCAGATATTCGATCAAATGCAAAAAGCCATTTTCGAATTCATGAATAACCGCCGTTGGACAAATGATGTTTATACGGCTCAGGAGAGGCTGGATTGTTCCATTCTTATTAACGTTACACAATCCGTTGGATCTGATGAATACTTAGGCACAATTCAAATCCAGAGTCGCCGTCCGGTTTATAAAAGTTCTTACAATGCTCCCTTGTTTAATTACATCGATGAAAATTTTCAGTTTAAGTATCAGCAGTTTTCACAGCTTGAATTTAACGATAACAATTTTCAGAATAATTTAACCTCAGTTTTGGCCTTTTATGCTTATGTAATGTTGGCATTCGATTATGATAGCTTCGCCCCATTAGGCGGAACTGCTTTATGGCAAAAAGCCGCAGCTGTTGTTCAGAATGCGCAAACGGCCTCCGAAAAAGGATGGAAATCGAACGAAGGAAATAAAAACAGATATTGGCTGGTTGAAAATCAAATGCAGCCTTTGTTTCAGGGAATAAGGGATTGTACCTACAAATACCACATGGCAGGACTCGACATCATGAGCGAGAAACCCAACGAAGGCCGCGCCGCCATTTTAAACGCTCTCGAATTATTAGTTCCTGTTTATACGAACCGCCCTGCATCCTTCAATATGCAGTTATTTTTTAATGCTAAAGGCGTTGAGATTGTAAATGTCTTTTCACAAGGTACGGCCGAAGAGAAAAGCAAAGCGGTTGAACTTTTAATGAAGGTTGACCCGGCTAACACTACAAAATACCTCAAAATTCAAGGTAATTAACATTCCCGGGCTTTTCACATTCCCATGTGCATAAAACTATAGCCAGGCGCCCTTAAGGCACTGTTCTATTTTTAATATTTGTTTATGCGTAATTACCTAGTATTAATTGCTGCTTGGGGGCTTTTAGCTTTTTCATGCGGTGGCGACCATAACGGTGACAATTCTAAAACCGTTTTTAATTATAATGAAATGAACGGGATTACTTCTTTGGATCCTGCGGCCTCAAGTAATTTCGAAAACATCTGGGCAGTTAATCAATTGTATAACGGACTTGTACAGGCAGATGATGAGTTAACCGTAATTCCATGTATCGCACACACATTTAAAATTAGTCCTGACGGATTAGTGTACACTTTTTTATTACGTAACGATGTTTTTTTTCATGATAACCCATGTTTCGAAGGTGGTAAAGGACGTAAAGTTACGGCCAAAGATTTCGAATTCTCATTCAACCGTTTATACGATAGCCGTGTGAGTAGCGCAATGAGTTTACTCACTTATGTCGACCGCAGCGAAAAAACAGGTTATAAAGGTTTTGTGGCGGTAAATGATTCTGTTTTCGAAGTGCATTTAAAAGAACCATTCAGTGCATTCCTGAATATTCTGGCGATGAAATATTTTTCAGTTCTTCCGCACGAAGCTATTGATAAATATGAACAGGATTTTCGCCGTAACCCTGTAGGTACTGGTCCATTTATTTTTAAAATGTGGGAAGAAGGAACCAAACTCATCATGGTGAAGAATGAAAAATACTTTGAAAAAGACGAGAAGGGAATGCAATTACCATATTTGGATGCAGTGTCAATTTCATTTGCTAAAGATAAAGAAACGGCATTCATGGAATTATTAAGCGGAAAGTTTGATATGGTAAGCGGGGCAGATGCATTTAACATTAACGAAGTTTTAAATAAACACGGTGAACTAAATGCTTCTTATGCTAAAAAATTCTATCTTCAGAAACAAACATGGACCAAAACGGATTACATAGGAATTTTAATTGATGAAAATATAGACATAGTAAAAAATTCACCATTAAAATTAAAAGCAGTACGTAAAGCAATCAATTATGCTTTCGACCGGGAAAAATTAATTAAATTTTTAAGAAATAATATTGGTGTGCCAGCTACTTCAGGATTTATCCCGAAAGGATTAAAGTCTTACAATCCGGAAAAAGTAAAAGGTTATAATTACGATCCTGATAAAGTTCGTCAGCTTTTAATGGAAGCAGGGTATCCCGATGGAAAGGGCTTGCCTGAAATAACTTTGCACATAACAGATAATTACAAAGAGCAGGTTGAATTTATTCAGTCACAATTAGCAGAGAATCATATTAAATTAAAAATTAATATCGATAAGCCTTCGGTTTTGCGTCAGGCTGTTAATGTTTGCGAATACAATATGTTTAAGAAATCGTGGTTTGCTGATTATGCCGATGAAGAGAATTTCATGAGTATGTTCTACAGCAAAAATTTCGCTCCGGCGGGCTTCAATTACACGCATTACAAGAATACTGATTTCGATGCGCTTTTCGAAAAGGCTTTACACGAAACAAACGACAGTATTAAAACAAGCCTGTATCAGCAAATGGACCAAATGATAATTGATGATGCGCCGGTTATTCCTTTGTTTTACGATCAGGTGATTCGTCTTGTAAGTCATAATATTAAAGGTTTAACTACCAATCCGATGAATCTTTTGAACCTGAAAACGGTTAGGAAAGAACAGTCTGAAGCCAATTAATTTTAGATTTTTATCCCGAACATAAAATGCCTATATTGCATTAACAATAATGGCTGAAGTCATAAGCATACCCAACGAAGTTGTAGAAAAAGAATTTTACCGTTCTACCGAAAAATTTCATGTCATTGCCGTTTGGGTAGGTATTGTCCTCAATTTAGTCTGGTTTATAGGCGATTATTTTGTACTGCCTGACCATTGGATTCCATTCTTGGTTTTCAGGGCT
>CAZRNW010000545.1:0-2863 GCA_964601535.1 uncultured Flavobacteriaceae bacterium | reverse complement strand
GGCTGCAATTGTTTGTTTTAAGGTTTTCATATTTTGTGGTTTTAAATTTGATACCACAAATATATATGTTATAACATTTAATGTTGTAACAATATATGTTAAATCTTAATTACACCATAGTCAAGTACTTTTAAATCAGATAGATGAAATTTATCAATCCGAACCCTTTTTAAGGCCTGAACCCGAAATCCCAGCTTTTTACACATTCTTCGGATCTGTTTATTTTTACCCTCCTTTAAAATTATTTTGAAGGTTTTCACGTCAATTTTTTCTGCAAAACATGGCTGCGTAACACAAATTCCAATATCAACACCGGCGCTCATTTTTGAAATAAATTCTTGATCTATTTCTTTATCTGTTTCAACAATATATTCTTTTTCCTTTCCGAATTCGGGTCTCGTAATACTATGCACCCACTTCCCGTCATTCGAGATGATCAATAATCCTTCTGATGCTTTATCTAAACGACCCGCCACAATAAATTCATCCGTAAATGGAAAAACCGTGCATAAATTATCTTTTATGACTTCATTAAATGTCGATTCTATTCCCCTTGGTTTATGTAATGCGAAATATTGATAAACCGGTTTTGGTTTCAGGATTTCATCTCCCAGTTTTAACTCATCCTCTTCCTGAAGTAATTCATTACTGCGGATTACTTTTCCATTAACGGTTAATTTACCTGATGAAATTAAAGCCCCGGCTGTTTTATTTGTGTAATTTAACCGATGAATTAGAAAGTATTTTATCCGAAGTCTGAAACTCACGGAACAAAAATAAACAAATTGTAAGCATGCAAGCTTTAATCGCCATAACAGATATCTCGAAAGTTTACAAAATAGGAGCTGAAACTATTTATGCACTTCAAAAAATTGATCTCAATATTTATAAAAACGAGTATGTTGCGTTGATGGGCCCTTCCGGGAGCGGAAAATCAACCTTGATGAATATTTTAGGTTGCTTAGATACTCCAACCGGAGGTGAATATATTTTAAATAATAATTCAGTCGCAAAAATGAGCGATAATGAATTAGCGGAAGTCCGCAATAAAGAAATAGGTTTCGTATTTCAAACTTTTAATCTATTGCCGCGTAATTCAACTTTAGAAAATGTTGCGCTTCCTCTTGTATATGCAGGTATGCCAAAAGCAGAACGCGAAGCACGCGCCAAAGAAGTACTCGAACAAGTTGGTTTAGGAAACCGAATGCAACATAAACCCAATGAGCTTTCCGGCGGACAACGTCAGAGCGTTGCTATTGCCCGTGCCCTGGTAAATAAACCCGCCATTATTTTGGCAGACGAACCAACCGGAAATCTGGATAGTAAAACATCAGTTGAAATCATGGGCTTATTTGAAGAAATCCATAAAAAAGGAAATACGATTATTCTTGTGACGCACGAAGAAGATATTGCCCTGCACGCTCATCGTATTGTAAGGTTAAAAGACGGTTTGGTGGAAAGCGACAAAGCAAACAATTCCATTATTACTTATAAATCACGAATGGAAGCACTTGGTTAGTGAAGTAGAAATCCTCTCGGATTACAATCACTATTCCGAGTTATGATTCAAATAAATTTCTGTTTTGGAAATATCCCGAAGTGTAATTCGTAAGAATTTCTACTTCAGGGATTTTTACTAACTTCGCATATTAGATGCGGTTCCGTTTTATCATCATACTTTTTTTGCTTAGCGGCACAATTTTTTCACAAGGAGTGGCCGACACTACTATTAATGTGCCTATGATTTCGGTAAATTTTTGCGGACACAAACCTTATGGTGATTTAGCAAAACGTTTTGGGGAAAATCTCTGCATTGGCGGCAGTTTTTTATTTAAGGCCCGTAAAACATGGGTCTTAGGTGTTGAAGGCGGTTATTTTTTTGGAAGAAACGTGAAAGAAGATGTTTTACAGCAAATGAAAACCAACGAAAGCTTTGTTATCGATAACGAAGGTTTTCCTGCAGATTTACGTGTGACTGAAAGGGGATTTAATTCTTACCTGGTAATTGGAAAAGTTTTCCCGAAACTGGGAAACAATCCGAATTCCGGATTAATCATTACTTGTGGTTTTGGTTATTTACAGCATAAAATAAAATTGTACGATGCAAATAAAAAAGTGGCTGCTGTTAAAGATGATTTGATAAAAGGCTACGACCGCCTCAGTGGCGGATTTGCCATGGAACAATTTGTCGGCTATTTATTTTTAAGTGGTAACCGGCTGGTAAATGTTATTGCCGGTTTCGAATTTCATGAAGCTTTTACAAAAAGCTACCGTGGTTTTAATTACGATACAGGTTTACCCGATACGCAACAACGCCGGGATTATTTAATCGGATTCAGAATCGGCTGGATACTTCCGCTCTATAAACGGACCCAGGATTTCTATTATAATTGATGCTGTTTTATAACTTAGGCATATATCTGTACACATTTATTATTTTTCTTGCTTCCGCATTTAAACCAAAAGCAAAACTATGGGTGCAGGGAAGAAAAAACTGGAAAACAAAATATGCCGAGCAACTGAAAAAAATAAGCGGACAAAAAGTCTGGGTGCATTGTGCATCACTTGGTGAATTTGAACAGGGCCGCACTTTAATGGAAAGCATAAAAAAACAATATCCTTCTTATAAAATCATTCTTACTTTTTTCTCACCCAGCGGTTATGAAGTTTCTAAAAATTACGAATACGCCGATGCTATTTTTTATTTGCCTTACGATTCAAAATCAAATGCAAAAAACTTTCTCGGCCTTGTCAATCCGGATAAAATTATTTTCATTAAGTATGAATTTTGGGTGAATTATTTAAACGAAATCAAAAGAAGGAATATTGAATGTTATCTGGTTTCAGCAGTTTTTAAAAATCA
>CAZRNW010000544.1:0-2865 GCA_964601535.1 uncultured Flavobacteriaceae bacterium | reverse complement strand
TCAACTCAAAAAATCTAGGTCTGGCGGCACAATCGGCTTTGGACAAATCTCAGTGTTTTTTCCTTTACTTGATAAAAGATTATTGGAATTTTGTCTTGCAGTACCGGCGACATTGAAAGTGCGTGATGGTTATAAGCGTTATTTAATCCGCGCGGGTTTGGATAAAATACTTCCAACCGAAATTCAATGGCGAAATTCAAAAGGTAGTTTTTCACCAGACTACCTTCGACGATATAATTCACAACGAAAACAGGTTCATAACTTTTTGCAAGACATCAAACCAAACGATATTGTACGTGATGTTGTGGATGTGGAGAAATTGAAAGAATTAGCTTCATTACCCGTTGCTGAAAATGAGGCATACACATTCGCAGAAATCGCTGCACGTGATCTAGTCCCGCAGGGTATTTATCTTATACAATTTTTACGTCGTTTTTCAGAGTTTCAAAATTGATATGTCTTATTACTATCGTATTTACGGATTACAAATTACAAGCTCACGTCCTTTGAGTTTGCTTCCGGCACAACCGGCATCACAACTCGATTTATCTGTTGTATGGACAACCGATAACTCAAAAACACCGGACACTAAACTCAAATGGAATCAGCTTTTAACAAGTGAACTAAAAAAGAGAAACGGCATCACACTTTGGCGAGCAAAAGACGACGATGGTGTTTATACAAAACTGAGGTATGACACGGATACGGCATTTATAGATTTTATACTTGACCCGTCACGACAAAAACTTTGGATTCTACACGATGAAAGAGAATCTCAAGACGACTTGCAATCATATTTAGTAGGTCCAGCAATCGGATGTATTTTAAGAATTCGAGGAACCGTCTGTTTACACGCAAGCGTTGTAAACATAGACGGTCATGCAGTTGCAATCATGGGAAACAAGAAAGCTGGGAAATCTACCAACGCCGCTAGTCTGGCACAGTTTGGCGCACCGATTTTATCTGATGACATGGCTGTTTTGACCCAACAAGACAATAAATTTATTGTTCATCCGGGTTACCCGCAGGTGCGACTCTGGCAATCATCTATTGAAGCACTCTATGGCGAAAATCAAAAATTTCCGAAAGTTTATACAAATAGAGATAAACGATATGTACAACTCGGTGTGGAAGGAAAAAATGAAGGAACATTCTGGACAAAGTCACTCCCTTTGTCAGCAATTTATTTTCTTGATGAATTAAACGAACAATACTCTATGCCTTTTATTAAGGAGATACCACCCAAACTGAAACTCATGACACTTGTTAAAAATACCTTTGGAAGCTATGTTGTAACTGATGATTTACGACAAAAAGAGTTTGAAGTTTTAGCCCATATAACAAAAACGATTCCGATACAAAGCCTGATGTTCGGGCATGATTTAGCTACATTGCCCGCACAAAGCCAAACAATTATTGATGATTTTCGCAAGAAAATCTCTAAAACTGTTTAAGACATAACAAATTGTTCATGCAGAACGCAAACATCTTTTCAAAACTCATTTCACCTGTAAAGGTTGATGATTTTTTTCAAAACTATTTTGAGAAAAAACATCTGCACATACATAGAGAAATTGACGGTAATTACCATCACATCTTAAATACAGTTGCTTTGGACAGATATTTTCAGGCGCGTAATTTGACACATGATTTTTTACGTGTTGTGAAAAATGGAAACGATTGCCATTTAGATACATGGACAAAGTTTGAACATAGAAATAACACAAATCCTTACCGTATTGTCGTAATGGAAAACCTTTTTTCACTCTTTAACGAAGGAGCAACTATTGTAATCAATGCGGCGCAAACAGCTATTCCGAGCCTAACGGAATTTTGCAGTTCGCTTGAATACGAATTAAAAACTTGTGTTCAACCAAACGTCTATATCACTCCGCCAAATTCTCAAGGTTTTATGCCGCATTTTGACCCTCACGACGTTTTTATTCTTCAGATTCTTGGAAATAAAAAATGGTACTTGTACGATTCGCCGGAAAAGCTTCCGGTCAAATATCAACCCGTTGCAGATTATGAAAAAAAAGAACCAAATCATATCATCGAGATGTGTGCAGGAGATTTGCTTTACATGCCGCGTGGCACAATCCATTTCGCAAAATCATCCGGCGAACCTTCAATTCATATCACGGTCGGTTTGATTGCCAGATATTGGTTTCACTTGTTGAGAGATTTGTTTGAACTAGCTCAGGAAGATGAAACTTTCAGAAAGATGCTTCCCTTTTTGCAAACGGAACAAGACACGACACACTTTATTGAAATCTTCACACAAAATATAAAAACTCTTATGGAAAAAACTGATATTCAAACATTGCTCGACAAGAATCATATTAATTTTGTCGAGAGACATTTGATTGATAAACGCGGGCATTTCACTGATTTGTTGCGGATTGAACAAATCAATTTAGATACAGTTGTTTCTCGCAGAAAATATATTGACTACCTGTTAGAAAAGCGCGAGAAAGACGTTTGTATTAAATTCAGCAAAGAAGAAATTTCTTTCCCGCATTTTGTTTATGATTCGCTTGAAATAGTATTACAAAACAAACCGTTTGCCGTTAAAGAAATTAAAGGTCTAATTTCTGATGCAGGCAAGCTGGAGTTAGTGAAGAAATTTGTGCAAACAGGTTTTCTGGAAATTCAATCAATCTGATGGACTCGTTAGAAATAATAATTATTATTATTCTTGGTTCGTGGCTATTCGCCACAATTTTATATCAGATTTTTAATTACAAAATGATACATTTTACGGCACGTTTTGACATTTTTCGTTGGCTACCTGCTTATCATCTTTTTTCTGGAACACCTAGAGATTTCAAATTGTTTTATCGTGACCGCTCAACAGATGGAATA
>CAZRNW010000543.1:542-2868 GCA_964601535.1 uncultured Flavobacteriaceae bacterium | reverse complement strand
GTCCAATGCCAGGCAGGCAAACTACTGGTAACCAGTATAGGTATGGGTTTAATGGTCAGGAAAAGGATGATGAAATAAATGGAAATGGTAACATGATGACTGCATCATTTTGGGAGTATGATAGTAGATTAGGTCGAAGATGGAATCTTGATCCGAAACCAACAATTGGAGCAAGCGACTTTGCATGTTTTAAAAATAATCCTGTTCTATTAGTTGATGTTCATGGGGATACTCCTGGAAATGGCAACACTGAAAATACCGTTAATACAGGTACTACATCACCTTTAAATACCCCTAGTACTGAAACAGTAACTCCTAAAATAACCGCTCCAGTAAATGCACCATGGTTTAGTCTCAATTTAGGAGCTGTTCCTGGAAATCCAAATGCTCAACCATTACTTTTTATTAAACAAATATACGGTCCACAAGAAATAAGATTTTTCAATACTCACCCTTATAATGCAGACGGTAATTTGGCTCCTGATGAAATGGATTTTAATATTCATATGCAAGGAAGAATTAAAGGAAATTTTCAATGGGTATTTGCAATATATAAACAGAAATTTAGATCCGATATTGGAGTTTACCTAGAAGCACCTTCTGTTTCAGATATTGGATTAGCAAAACGACGAGTTATTGCGGATAATGAAAAAGGCTTTTTTATGACATTGAATTATGGAATCATGGCCGGAGTTCAATGGTCTCATCCGAAAGAGGAATGGGCGGGTAAACCAATTATTAATCAATTTGGCCCTACACTTGGTGGAGATAAATATAATATAGTGGGCTTAAGTGGTTCTGCGTTTGCAAAAGTAGATGCTTCTTTTTCAACCGGATTAACATTTTTTGCCGCTGTATATGTTCATCATTATCAGGGAATTTGGATAAATACGGAGACACAAGGTGTTAAAATACCATATTATGGTTCGATTCAATTACATGTTGGAGCATCTTGGAATTTTGGTCAGGGCAAGAAAAAAGAATAAATTTGTTATTATGAGAATCTTGTATGGATTGATATTTTTGAGCTTTATGTTTCTAAATTGTACGTATGCTCAAAATTATTATGAATTGGGATATAAGCAATATTACGAGGGAAATGATGACAAAAAATCTATAGAACTATTTACGAAGGCCATCCAGAATGGTCAAGAGCCCGCGAAATCATACATGTTAAGGGCAGCTGCCAAAATTTCTTTGAATGATTTAGGAAGCGTTGTCCAAGATCTAGAGAGCTCACTTAAATTAGATTCTAATAATTATAAAACCTACTACTATTACGGCAGATTTTATTTTATACAAGGTTTTTATAAGAATTCGCTTAAGTATTATGATAAGGCTATTGCCAGAGAGAAAAAATCAGCCAATTCTTATGATGAGAGAGCAATTGCTAGAGGCGAAGTAGGAGATTTTAAGGGAGCGATTTCAGATGAAACAAAGGCAATTTCTATTGACCCGTCTCAATCTTCTTTTTATGTTAACAGAGGACATGCCAAATTAAAGCTTAAGTTATTTAATGAATCCATCGAAGATTTTGATAAAGCAATCCAGTTAGCAAACGATCCTCAGGGTTACGCTAACAGAGGTGTTGCTAATTTGGAACTTAAACAGTTTGATAAAGCAATAAGTGATCTTACTGTTGGTATTGCTAAACTTCCAGATGCGAAAGACTTACCATACCACAGGGCAATGGCTTATTCAGCTTTAGGCAAAAACAATGAAGCTTGTGAGGATTTGTCAAAAAGTATGAAATTGGGTTATGCCCCAGCCAAGAATAAACACAAGGAAATTTGCTCTAAATAATTTATCATCTTGTTAAATTCAAATGCAAAAATTTTTATTTATCTTTTTACTAATAATTTCCATTAAATCCTATGCCCAGAAATCTAATCGCAAGTTTTGGTCTCCGTTTATTTATAATAATAAATTCTTAAACTACATTTTAATCCCTGATAGTAACACTCGGGCTGGTTTAATTCATTGTTCTTACCAGTATTTGTGGGTTCCGGATGGTAAAAATTTTAATACTGGTGGCATGCATTTTAATGTCGGATTAAACTTAGCCCGATTTTTTAGTAGAAAATTCATTCTTGGGTTCTGTTTGGATATAAAATCATTCAAAGGATTTATCAAACAGAGCTTTAGCGATGAGTTTAAAAAAGATTTTAATGATGCATTTTTATCTGGTTATAGTAATGAAGTAGACTCTCTAAGAGCATATACATTAAAAGGAGGGATAAATGGAACAGAGGGCTTTGGAATTTCGGGGAATAATTTTGACGGTTTTGGTTTTACCATTTCACCTTTTCCTGACAGATATGGGGGA
>CAZRNW010000543.1:0-532 GCA_964601535.1 uncultured Flavobacteriaceae bacterium | reverse complement strand
CATTTGCATGATGAAGGTTATTACTTCGGATTAAATCTGCAAAATTGTTACTCTGCGGAACTTTCATTAAATCCCTTTAAACTCTCTAAAGATGGATTAAAATCAACTGATTTAAAAAAGAAACCATATAAATCGATCATAATTACATTCTATTATCAAAGACTTACATTGAATAATGCGACGTTTGATAGGATTCCGATATCTAAAATTGTTAATAATAGTTTTACTTCAAAATATAAGACGATGGATAATTATGGGATGAAGATAGGTTTGGCTATTTATTAAAGAATCCTAAATTTCCATTTTAATAATATTAAGCGGTACTAAATTCAGGTAAGCTTAAATTAGGTCGTGCAAAAATCAATGGCATGTACTTTATCGGAAGGATGCATAAGAACAGTGAAGTTGACAGTATGTAAATTCTGATCTAACCGCCAATTCTTTTCAAACTCATTGTAATATTCACCAATTTAAGTGAATCAATTTTTCTATTTGCTTTAAGCTTTAAGGTTTCTTTATAATCTACAACTTC
>CAZRNW010000542.1:0-2869 GCA_964601535.1 uncultured Flavobacteriaceae bacterium | reverse complement strand
TATAAGTTCACGTATGGTTGTTAAGGAAACAAAACCTGAACAATCGGTTGCAGCTAATGAAGGTGAATTTAAAAAACAAGCTGAAACGAAAACAACAAGTGGTCCGCCTGCGGGAAACAGTACACCTGCTTCCCCTGCTGTAGTGCTTGATGACCAAAAAGCGAAAGATAAAGAGGAAGAAGCCACCGAAAAAATTACACTTTCAAAAAATAATTCTGACGCGAATGCCCCCCTTGCAAGTGGAAAAGAAAGCGGAGTAAAAAAACGCGCTGCACCAAAAAAAGAAAAAGCAAAAAGCGGTGAAGCTTTAGGTAACGAAGATGTTGCTGCCAATGATGAATCAACAGTTAATAAACCTGTTAATGTTGCGAGCCAAACAGCTGCCGGAGGTATTGTTGTAGCTGAACCAAAACGTGACGAAAGCGGGTATTTCCATAGCGTAGAATATTCGAACCACGCTTATTACAAACCACAGGATTATATTAAAGTGGAGATTAATAAAAGCGAAATGCTGAAGACAAACGTAAAAGCATTCAAAGCTGAATTAAGCATCAACGAAAAAGGAACCGTAACCGCCGTGAAATTTTTAACCGAGTTCGGTAATTGTACAGGCTGCAAAAAAGAACTGGAAAAAATTCTCTTAAACATGCCGGGCTGGAAACCTAAAACAAAATCAGTAGTTGAGACGGTGAGTTATATTGACCAATAATTTTCTCGTCCCCTAAGGACCCCCTTCGGGGCAAAGACGCAGAGACGCAAAAAAATCCCGGAAACCTTAATAAGATTTACGGGATTTTTAATTTCTTTTATTTAGAATAAATCAACTCCAACCGATAAAGTTTGCTGTAAGTATTTATCGTTATCACCATTTTTCATTTTATAATCTAAATGATCGGTGGTGAAATTACCAAAGTGTATGTTGTAACCGATATTTAATCTGTCAGATAAATAATACTTTACACCTGCTCCTGCATTTAAAGAAGTATAATTTCCGGCCTGAACACAATTCATTTTCATATTATCTACTAATTGAATTGCCGAGGCGCCTAAATATACATAAGGTCTGATTCTGCAATCTTCCCTTAATATCCAGCCATTCGCGAATTTATATTTTAACATCAGTCCGGCTGAATACAAACGGCAACTTACATTACCAATACCTTTGCGGCCAATGCAACCGGGACAACGGTCGTCAGCTAAAACTTCTTTCATTTTAATATCATCTGGCTGGGAAAAACCATAGCTTCCTGCGCTTAATAAAAGATTTGCATCAATGTGTTTGCATAAATAGTAGCTGATGTTTGCAGCATAAGTACCGTACCAGCAATTATTTTTTAAGGTAAATCCATTCCCTAAATCGCCTTTGTATTTTTGGGAGCCTGCTCCAACTGTAATTCCCAAACGGTTCTGACTTGATTGTGAAAATGCTGCTGCAGTGAACAACACCAATGCTAAAGTGCATAAATAGTTTTTCATGAGGATTAGTTTTAAGGTTAGAATAAAGATAAAGAAATTTTGGAATTAACAAAAGGAGCCACGGATTTCACGGATTTACACAGATAATTTTCTCGCAAAGACGCGGAGACGCTAAGGTTTATTTATCCGAAAGTTTTTCCTTTTCAGTAAGGTTATTAATGCTATACATTTTCCAACCATCCGGTCCTTCTCTATAATACTGTTTTATTCTCTTATCAAAACCAAATTCGTAATAGTATGTTCCCCGAATTCCCTTGTATAGTCGTGTAAAATCAACCATTTCAAATAATCTCTCATCCGAAAACACTTTAAAAGTAACCGGATAACCGTTGTCATAAACATCTTCCTTTCTTGTTGTTTTAATTTTGCCATTAATCGTTTTACGACTTTCAGTATAGGTATATAAACCATTTAATGGCAATGGTTCTTTTAATGCAGGCCTTACCTCAGAATAAGTTAGTTTATTTTCCTTTGAATGACCTTTTACAAAACTTGAGTTAATTTTACCATCATGGTACCTTATATAACGATAATACTTTGCTTTACTTTGATCTACCGGGTTAATCAAAGAATCTAAATATTGAATCCAGATCCCATCTTTATTACCTTTTGAATTCTTTTTATTGATCGTATCTGTGATCAAACTCTGACCGCGAATTAAATTAAACACGCAAAGGAAGATCAAAGAAATAGATATCGTCCTTATTGATAAAGTCATTTCAACTTTTACTTATAAATCTCTCTCTTCGCAGCGAGCAAGGTGTTTTTTAAGAGAGAAGCGATGGTCATTGGCCCTACTCCGCCGGGAACAGGTGTTATATAAGAACATTTAGGTGCACAACCGTCGTAATCAACATCGCCTACTAATTTATAACCTTTAGCATTCGATTTATCATCCACACGGTTAATGCCAACATCAATAATCACAGCGCCTTGTTTTACCATATCGGCCGTTACAAAATCAGGTTTACCAATGGCTGCAATGATGATATCTGCATTTAAACAATGCGCCTTTAAATCTTTTGTTCTGCTGTGACAAAGTGTTACAGTGCAATTCGCGAATTTTGAATTCTTCGCCATTAAAATACTCATGGGCGAACCTACAATATGACTCCTGCCAATCACCACACAATTTTTTCCCGATGTTTCAATATTGTAACGCTCTAATAATTGAGTAATACCATAAGGCGTTGCGCTGATGTAAGTCGGCAAATCTAAAACTAAACGGCCCACATTTATAGGATGAAAACCATCCACATCTTTGCTCGGTTTTACAGCTTCAATAACTTTATGCTCGTTGATGTGTTTTGGCAATGGTAATTGCACAATGTATCCGTCAATATCTTTATCATTGTTTAATTTTTCCAGCTCTTTTAATAAATCTGCTTCAGTA
>CAZRNW010000541.1:0-2873 GCA_964601535.1 uncultured Flavobacteriaceae bacterium | reverse complement strand
CTATCAATTACTTTTTCGAAGATAAAGCCATGCGGATTATGGCAAAGGATATGGAAATTTACATCAACAGTTTGTCTCCTGTAGATTTTTCGCAACCTGAACTATTTAAAGGCTTAATGGAAATTTTAGGAAAAGAAAAAGCCGATAAAGCCATTGCTGATTTAACTTTATACGGAACGATCAAGCGTTTCCCTGACGAACTTGAAAAAACTTTTTTCTTTAACGATGTGGAGTTTAAATATTATCCGGAATTAAAATCTTTTATCTCAACCGGACAATTGGGTTTAGGAAATATTTTAAAGAACGAAATTAACCGTTACGTACCGGGCTGGATTAAAATTGACAAGATGCGCAGCGGCGGTGATAAAATTACCATCTATGTGAAGATCGACCAGAACACCTGGTATTATTTTGAATTCTATAAAGGTTTAATGAGCGCTGTTTCCAGCAATAATGAATTTAATAATGTATTGAAGGAATTGAAACCAAAGAACCGGAAACAAGATGTTAAAGAAGGTCCTTCCTATCAGTTCAATTCATGCAGTCCTCAAAAAGTAACCGTATTCGAAACCAAATTAAAACAAGCAGGGGTTGTTGGTGAGGAGAAGGAAGAGAAGCAGGAGGAATAGGAATAATTAAAAAATAAATGTTCCCAAAAAGATTTACACTATCTCAAATATTTTGGGGGTTAATTACCCTTTTGAACTTATGGCTTCTCATTAAAGGTTCAAAAGATTGGTATTTGTTGTTTTTCTTTTTTCAATGGGTTTGGCTTTCTCTAATGGCAATTAAATCCCTCGCATATAACTCTAAAAATAAATATGGAAGTATTCTTACCGTTTCAAATATTGTTATTTCAGTTTCAATATTGTTATTTGATGTGGTAATTTTATTTTTATCAATTTCCTTTGGAGCTCGGCTTATCTTTGCATCACTCAATATTTATGGGATTTGTCTTTATGGTACAACTTTGATTTTCTTCCTTTCGATTTTAGCGCATATTTACATTATTCTAAAGAACATTACTATTGCTGAAGAAAAGAAAAATATATTGAGTCTAACGGCATCCTTACTGTTTTATCCAATTGGAGTTTGGACTATTCAAGGCAAGCTTAAAAAACAAACACCTAAACCCTAATCCCCACCACCAAATAATCATCAGTTAGTCCGTGTACTTCGATATTTTTTTGATGCATTTGTTTTTGCTCTTCTATACTTTTTATAGCAACTGAAGGCATCGCTTCTATAAAACCGGTGTATTGTAAAGCCCCATCCGTAAACATGTAAATCATATCTCCTTTTTGTAAAGGGATAATCTGTGTTTTGTTAGTTTCCGGAGCAAATTTATTTAGTTTAGAATCTTTCACAACTATCATTGGCATTTTTGTCCCGGCTAATTGTAATTCATTTTTCTTTTGGTTAATGGCTATTAAAGAGATGTCGGTTTCATATTTTACAGAAGACTTTTGGCTTTTTAATGAAACTGTTTTATTTAATTCACTCAAAATAAGAGCGGGGTCGTCTAATTCTTTTTCCAGAATAATATTCTCCAACAAATTATAAGTCATAATACTCATAAATGCGCCCGGTACGCCCTCTCCGGCACAATCCACAGTTGCAAATAAAACAGTGTCCTTTACCTGGTTTAACCAATAGAAATCGCCGCTGACAATATCTTTCGGTTCAAAAACAATGAATGATTCTAGAAAAAATGTTTTTATTTTATCATCAGGCGGTAAAATGGCATTTTGAATAGTGCGCGCATAATCAATGCTGTCGGTAATCATTTTGTTTTTTTCAGCGATTTGATCTTTTTGTAATTCTATCTCAACATTTTTCTTTTCCAAGCCTATATTTATTCTTTTACGTTCACGGTTACTTCTCAATATTAAAGTAACAAGCGCAATCACCAATAACAATCCGCCAATAACCGTATAAATAATAATTCTTTGACGTTTTATACTAGAATCCCGTTTGCTTATTTCCAAATCGCGGATACTCTTATCCTTTTGCAATAATTCAATCTCTTTCACTTTTCTACCTGTCTCGAACCGGGTTTGCATTTCTGAAATAATTTTTGAATTATCGGAATTCATAGTGCTGTCGCGCACCCGTGAAAATAATTCAGCATACATTAAAGCGTTCTTGAAATCATTTTTTTTAGCATAAGCAGAGGCCAATAGCTGGTAACAGGTTTCCAGCATGAATGTGCTTTCCATTTCCAATGCTAAGTTCAATGCCATCTCCTGATACTTGATTGCGTTGTTAAAATCATTCATGTGCTCATAAACATCGCCAATGTTACTATAGGAAATAGCTTTCCCTAATTTATCACCGCCTTCACCATACAGCTTAATAGTTTCGAAAGCATATTCCAATGACTCCTTGTATTTATGAGCATCCATAAAAATAACGCTCAAATTAGAATAAATCTGGGCAATACCATCTACATCATTATAACGCTTACGTATTTTTAAGGCCATGAGATAAAGTTGCTCCGCTTTTCTTACATCACCTTTATTACTGTATATAGAACCCATGTTTGTAAGCCCAATGGTAGCATTCAATGTATCATTCATTTCATACATCAATTCAATAGCATGTTTGTAATCATCAATTGCTTTATCATCCTCACCTAAGCGGAAATAAATATTTCCCAAATTCAAATAACTGTAAGCAATGCCTAATTTAGAATTCATTTGCTCACGGACCTTCATACAGGCCAAATGAGCCTCGAGAGAATTCTTTACATCACCTTTATCTAAATAAGAAATTCCCAAAGTATTCAATGCCGACTGAAGTGCTAAATTATAATGCAATGAATCTGCCATTTTTCTTGCACGGAGACAATAGAAAATGGCTTTATCATAATC